>JASJDS010000053.1 GCA_030065055.1 Calothrix sp. MO_192.B10 | reverse complement strand
TTCACTCCTTCACTCCTTCACTCCTTCCCTCCTTCCCTCCTTCCCTCCTTCCCTCCTTCCCTCCTTCCCTCCTTCCCTCCTCCTCTGTCTGATTCAAAAAACCCAAAAAGGAGTATAGCAATGATACAAACAGATGCAGTGATTATTGGTAGTGGCATTGGGGGATTGAGTTGTGCGGCATTGCTAGCAAAATATGGCTTTGATGTTATTGTCTGCGAAAGCCACTCTATCCCCGGTGGTGCAGCACATGGTTTTTCACGTAATGGTTTTAAATTTGACTCAGGGCCATCTCTGTATTCAGGGTTATCCTCCAGCCCTTCCCCCAATCCCTTACGCCAAGTATTAGATGCCATTGGCGAAGATGTACAGTGGGCAACATACGATACCTGGGGCTGTTGTCTGCCGGAAGGTGATTTTGATACCTCCGTAGGCGCTGACCAATTTTGTCAGGTACTGCAAAGGTTGCGGGGTGAGTCAGCTGTGGCTCAATGGCGCGAATTACAACGAATCATGGCTCCTTTGGCAAAGGCTGCCGTCGCCATTCCCCCGGCTGCTATCCGCTTTGATTGGGGAGCGATGATAACTATGGGCCAATTTATGCCCTCCCTGGCAATGCAGATTGGGAACGTGACTAAATTAACAGGAGCTTTCAGTCAAATTATGGATGGAGTTATCCAAGACCCATTTATTCAAAACTGGCTGGATTTGCTGTGTTTTCTCCTATCTGGACTCCCTGCGGATGGCACTATTGCTGCGGAAGTGGCGTTTATGTTTGCAGAATGGTACAAACCAGGGGTGGTGTTAGATTATCCTGTGGGGGGTAGTGGAGCAATTGTCAACGCCCTAGTGCGGGGCTTGGAAAAACGTGGCGGCAAGTTAATATTGGGCGATCGCGTCGAAAAAGTAATAGTCAAAAATAATACGGCAGTTGGGGTATATTTGCGGAGTGGCAAGGAAATCAAGGCAAGTCAGGCAGTTATTAGTAATGCTTCCGTATGGGATACCTTGAAACTCATACCCCATGAGGTATTACCCCAGAGATTTCGAGAACAGCGACAAGCAACCCCCGAATGTGATAGTTTTATGCACCTACATCTAGGGATTAATGCCCAGGATATTAGGTCAGATTTAGCCTGCCACTACATTGTGGTGAATGATTGGCAACGGGGGGTTACAGCACCCCAAAATGTGGTTTTGGTATCAATTCCATCTGTCATCGATCCATCCCTCGCGCCCCAGGGTAAACACGTAATTCACGCCTATACACCAGGTAGTGAACCATACAGCTTATGGTCAGGGATGAGCCGTAACAGTCAAGAGTATGCACAACAAAAGCAAGCCCGTGCAGAAGTGATGTGGCAAGCATTGCAAAGAATAATACCAGATATCCGCGATCGCTGTGAAGTGACAATGGTAGGTACGCCCCTCACCCACGAACGGTTTTTAAGCAGACATCGCGGTTCCTATGGTCCTGCAATTCGGGCTGGGAAGGGTATATTTCCTGGTGTGACTACACCCGTGCGGGGATTATTGTGTTGTGGTGATTCTACCTTTCCCGGTATTGGTTTACCCGCCGTCGCTGCCAGTGGGATGATGGCAGCAAATACCCTGGCATCGGTGCAGCAACATTTACAAATGCTGAGAGATATTAGATAAGTAATAAGTAATAAGTAATAAGTAATAAGTAATAAGTAGGGATGGCTGAATAGCTTAAAAATTCTTATATTTTAAGCGACGGGTCACAGATCCCCGACTTCTTAAAGAAGTCGGGGATCTAAACAGTTAATAATTCTAAATTCTTCATTCTAAATTCTAAATTTCCCTTGACGATGGACTATTACCCGCTTGTCTGATTTTTGTTTTCTCACCCAATTAAGAAATTTATCCATTTGTGGCTCATTTCTCAGTGCCTCAGTTGTGTTTAACTCTTTAGCTAAACGTTTGTTATCGAATAAAGCATGAATTTGCCGATGACAAGCCGAACAAATATCAATTGTCGAGCTTATATCTAGATTTTTGCGTTTAGTATGTTGTCGGGGAATCAAGTGGTGGATTGTGAGTTTTTCCATCTCTCTTTCACATAATTCGCATTGCATATGTTGAAAAAAATTATGATATCAATCTTCTTATATTCTATGTTATTAGGACTTATCCAAAAGTCCTCTTAAACTCTCATTCCTCCGTTTCCTCTGTGTCCTCTGCGGTTTATTTTGACTTTTGACTTTTGGCTGCCCGGAAGTGATTGATGTTACCTATGGGTAAGTCCTGGTGATTGAATTTATTTTGCTAAGTACTAAGGTAGTTCAGCGCATCTTTATACAGAATTGCTATAACTAAAAAAGAGTATGAGGGGTTATCTCATGAAACCAGAAATTGCTCATTATCTTTGGCAACTATTGTGGCAAGAATATAGCAATCGGGTAAGTTATGCCCGTACTTATCAGCAAATGATTACCGATGGGGGTGGTACCATTGCTAACGATCATATCGCCTTGCGTTCCCTGCGCTTGGATATAGATAATGGCCCCCAAGGTAAAGTTAACTTAGGTATAGAATATTTAGATGCGATCGCTCATTTTTTGGGTTACACAGCTGCAGGGGAGTATTTTTTCCCAGACACCCACTTATACGCCCGCCACTATCGCCATCCCCAACAAGAGGAATGGGATTTACCCAAGTTATTTATTAGTGAGTTGATTGTAGAGGAATTGCCCCAAACAACCCAGGAATTAATTCAAGAAACCGTATCGAGCTTTACTCCCACCCAGCTACCCCACACTGAGAATGCCATAGCCCCAGACATTGCTCAACAATTACAACCAATCTTCACCCGTCCTTGGCAACCTCCCCGGCATTCTGTGGTGGAACAGGTAAATAAAGTCACCCAGTATGGAGCTTGGGTATTGCTACACGGTTACGCCGTCAACCACTTCACCGGCTATGTCAACCGTCAGCAAACTCCCCAATACCCAGATATTGAAGCTACAGCTAGTGGTTTAGCGAACTTGGGTATACCCATGAAAGCAAAGATTGAAGGGAGTGTGAGTGTGGGTTTGCGGCAAACTGCTACCCATGCAGTCAAAGAAATGGTGACAGTATTAGATGACGCTACGGGTAAAGAAATACAAATCCCTTGGACCTATGCTTATTATGAAATTGCCCAGCGTTACATGGTGAAAAACCAAGCTGGCAAAGAAGAACTTTTTGATGCTTTCTTAGGCAGAAGCGCCCAACAATTATTTGAGATGACTCGTCTATCCCCCTCTTAGTGGGACTTAGACAAAAAATACGAGCAAAAGAGTCTTAATATCATACCTAGACTATTTTGGTAGCAGTAGATTTCCATCACATTGTCGATTAGATTCCCTGGGGGTGTTCGCGCCCAATTCCCAGTTTTAGGAATTGCGATCGCACATCCGATCGTTCAGTGCCACAGTAGTAATATTTTTTGTGTTTGAGATCCGCCAAGTAATAACCCATCGTACCTGCGTTAATGCAGAATAGTTCATAGACAATCTGTTTTTTGGATGTATTGTAATACTCAATGGTTTTAGTGATGTCAAAAGAGCGATCGCTAAAATTTGCTACTATCTTTGAATTCCAAAAAGCCCAACAAAGGCGATGAGTGTTTGAGCTAATGCGACGGTGAACTACTTGAAAATATGCTGGATAAATTAAGTTGTCCATGATTACAATTTAAAACAGGAAAGCTCCCAGCGATACCTGAGAGCGTTTAATTCAAGTTAATCAGGAAGGATGTTACTGGGATTCAGATGAATCTTGGTTTTCATCCTTTCCGTTGCGACCATTGGAAGATGCGGGTGGTATCCCAAACTCTTCTTCCAAAGACTCCTCATCATAGAATTCATCTTCATCAGTCTCTGGGTTTTTTGTTACCCAGATATCCTCAGTTAGATGTTCCAGAGGAATGAGGTCTTTGTTCTCTTGGTCGCCATTTCCCCCGTTTATTTCGGGTTCAGGCAATTTACACCTCCTTTTTATTGTCTTTGTTCAGTGTCAGGACTTCTCCTCCTGACACTTATTATTATGTTTCAATCCCGCGAACGGGAATCATTTATTTGAAAGTCCAATATGGGTTGTTGGTTCTAATGGTCAATCAGTTTGTTTCAATCCCGTTGCCGGGAATCATTAATATGAAAGCAACAGAGAAGAAGTTAGGGCTTTGTGCCCCTGGGGTTTCAATCCCGTTGCCGGGAATCATTAATTTGAAAGCGTAGAAATATCAACCCCAGCGTCTAGCAGGTCGGAGTTTCAATCCCGTTGCCGGGAATCATTAATTTGAAAGCTGCTAAATCCATCTGGATACCCTTATAGATTGTATCGTTTCAATCCCGTTGCCGGGAATCATTAATTTGAAAGGCTTGCGGCTGATGGCACTTAATTGACTCCCCCGCTCGTTTCAATCCCGTTGCCGGGAATCATTAATTTGAAAGAATCCATGGTAAAAACCGTCCGCTTCATCTGTATGAGTTTCAATCCCGTTGCCGGGAATCATTAATTTGAAAGCAAAAGAACTGCGGCTATATGCTGTTCAGCGTTAGCGGGTTTCAATCCCGTTGCCGGGAATCATTAATTTGAAAGCATTTGGTCAATGATGGATAAGGCAGTTTTCAAGATGTTTCAATCCCGTTGCCGGGAATCATTAATTTGAAAGTACCCCCTCTTCTGGGTGCTTCCTCTTGATTTAATGCTGTTTCAATCCCGTTGCCGGGAATCATTAATTTGAAAGCATCGATCTATCGAGATGAATATTACGAAGAAGCCTGTTTCAATCCCGTTGCCGGGAATCATTAATTTGAAAGTGTAAGAAGGGGAGCCGTTGCGGTGGGGCTTGCTGTTTCAATCCCGTTGCCGGGAATCATTAATTTGAAAGACCAAACAATGATTTTCTGAAGATTCTAACCAAGAGTTTCAATCCCGTTGCCGGGAATCATTAATTTGAAAGCCTGTAGAATCTCTGCAATGTGAAGATGGAGAGACTTAGTTTCAATCCCGTTGCCGGGAATCATTAATTTGAAAGTTGATAAATTCTAGAATTGCAACTTTCAACTGTTCTCAGTTTCAATCCCGTTGCCGGGAATCATTAATTTGAAAGTTCTGCGAATTGCTTGGTGCTATGACTGGTTGCTGATATCCAGTTTCAATCCCGTTGCCGGGAATCATTAATTTGAAAGTGTATGCCCCACAAAGCTTTGAGGTAACTGGTAGAACGTTTCAATCCCGTTGCCGGGAATCATTAATTTGAAAGATTCACCCTCACCATCGCGGGTGTTACCGTCGCTTTGTTTCAATCCCGTTGCCGGGAATCATTAATTTGAAAGCTTTGCCGCTTTTTAGGCTTGGAAGTCAAAGGTAATATAGCTGTTTCAATCCCGTTGCCGGGAATCATTAATTTGAAAGATAAGCACGTCCCAAAATCGGTTCAGTTACTGCTAGTTTCAATCCCGTTGCCGGGAATCATTAATTTGAAAGTCAACGCTCTTATATTTGGGTAAAAAGTTATGCCAGGTTTCAATCCCGTTGCCGGGAATCATTAATTTGAAAGTCATCAATAAATTCAACGTGAATAACTCCCATTGATTGTTTCAATCCCGTTGCCGGGAATCATTAATTTGAAAGTAAGAAACGTGAAGCCTGTGAGTTTATGTCTGAGTTTCAATCCCGTTGCCGGGAATCATTAATTTGAAAGAAAAACGTCGAGGACGGCCTTCCTATCTCCACTAGAGTTTCAATCCCGTTGCCGGGAATCATTAATTTGAAAGCTGCACAGCAAATGGGGCACTCCCTTACATTGCAGTTTCAATCCCGTTGCCGGGAATCATTAATTTGAAAGTCCGCCAGCCAGAACCCAATAACAGAGCCACTGCTGACAGCAGTTTTGGCGGGGCCGTTTTAAAAGTCCATTTCAGCCATTGCTAGGAGCAAACCCATAAACATACAAAACGCTGAAACTATTGAATTGTCAAGGTTATGTCGATTTGGCGGGGGACGGGGGTTTTCGCCTGTGCTTTCCCCTGCCAGAAAAATCCACCAACATCATAATAACATCAAAGTATGATCGTTTCTTCCTGCCGGGGTTGCTCGGAACCATAAGTAATCGTCTTACGTACCGAACCAGCATCCAAAACATAGATACGGATTGAATCCTCACTGGGTTTAATCAAGTTCTCAACTTGTACCCTCAGTTTAGCAAACTGCACGGCAGTCAAAAAACATTCAAACACACTGTACTGTGTCCAAGTTCCATAACCAGTCAGCATTTTATGTAATTTGGTGCGCCGCTTATTCGCCCCTTTATTGTCCGGCAAATCATAAATAATCAGGTAAAACAAAGTACTCATCGTAAAGTTAGCGCCTTATAGGGAACTCCCTCTTGTAAATGCCGACTCAACAAACGTGCTTGCAGCTCAATTGCCCGACGATAGCTACAACGATAGCCAAAAATAGGATGTTTAAACTCGTCATTCATTTTTCGTTCCCACCCTTGCAAAAACTGTTTGCGCCCAGCTTCCGTAAGCCGATACGCACCAAGATTATTAGTAAAATCACTGGGTTTAATTTCCTTATGGCTAATCACCGCAAATATTAAACTATCCGCAACCAAGGGACGGAATTCTTCCATCAAATCCAAAACCATTGCCGGTTGTCCCCTGGTAGCTTCATGCAAATAACCAACATAAGGATCTAACCCAGCCATGTGTACAGCAGCCGTTACCTGTACCCGCAAAAGTCCATAGGCAAACCCTAACAAGGCATTAACTGCATCCGTGGGAGGACGGCGATTTCTGCCATTAAATGACCATTTTTCCCCCAACATAGATGACCAAGTGCCAAAATATTCCCGTGCCGCTAACCCTTCCACACCCCGTACTTCATCCAGGGTTGTTTGCTCTTGGACTAGCAATTTCCGGGACTTGAGGGGATTATCTTTTTGTCCGCGACGGTATAAAACAGCATACTGATTCTGGATTTTACCAGTCACAATACTTTTGACAATCTCCAAACGATGCTCTGTGTCAGAGTAAGCAGCATACTGTGCCAATCGTAACTGACCATTACGGGAGTATCCAGGAAGGGCTGAGCCTAAGTATTTACCGAAACCAGAAAGGTAATGGACAGGCATTCCCAACTCCAAAGCATATACTAAAGCATCACCAGTGATTTGGGGATTTCCCATCAACACTACCTGTTCCACAGTTTGGGCAGGAATCGATTTTTTCTCCCAACCACCATCCTCTTGTTTTAAAGCAACCTTAAAAGCTTCCGCAGTTTTACTTAACACTGCATCAGGTTGAGTAACATAAAGAACTGACATGATTTACACCTCAAGGAATAATTTTTTGGGCATTGCTCAATTAGAATATGAACTCGAAAATCAGATATTTTACAGCAGTTTTCATGTATTTAGACCACACTCTGATATCTGTATTTCTTTCTTATCTTTGCGCGAGATATGAAAATGTGATTCATTTACCCGAAAATCGCTGTAAACTCTTATTCTCTGCGCCTCTGCGACTCTGCGTGAGACAAATTCCTATCTTGATTCAGCAACGCCATTCTTTTAACTTCTTTGGGCAAACAAATATGCCGCAAACTACAATCCCGACACTTTTGACGATGTTCAATGGGTGCAGGCATTTTCCCGCCAATTGCACTTCGTGCGGCTTGAATTGCTATTTCCGTAGCTTGTCGCAATTCTGGTGTAAAATTTACCCGTTCTCGGCGACGATTAGCGTAGTAGAAAATTTCTCCGTAGGGGATAGACACTCCCGTGCGTTCTTCCAGACACAAAGCCGCACCACATAATTGAAAATGGTCATTGAGATGTTTTGCCATCCGTCCCTTTTTAAATTCCAGGGGGATTAGCAGCTTATCCTTCTCTTCTACTGCATCAATAATACCATTAATGAGTAAGCGATCGCACCACACCCACTGATGTCGGTAAATGATTTTGTCACCTTCAATATACTTACCTTCATCATCAACATTTCGGTGTAAATGGCGACCAATTATCATGTGTTCGTTATCAGCATTTTCCCCAAGTTCATATTCCAGAAAAAAACGACGGGGGCAATATTCCCAAGCATTGAGATAAGCCAGGGGAAGATAAAATTGTTCGTTCATTTCACTTTAGCCTCAAATCTTTTTTACGAGGTTTCTGATAATGTTGATTTTTTGAATTTTGAATTTTGAATTTTGAATTGCCTAACTGGGTTTGTCCCATTCCCATTGCCGTTTTACGCCCTACCCCGGCAAAGAAGGCAAAGTTCGCTAAAGTTGTTGCAATGCGAGCTATTTCAACTTCCTTAAATCGATAGCGTACCCAACCTTGCGCCCCAACTTCTGTACCTCCTTCCATTTTTAAAGCATAGGTTTTGAGTTCATAGGCTGTAACTAAAGCGTTCCATTCACAAGTTGGAAGTTGGTACTGTTCTGGCGCGAAAATATTCCAGCGTCGATGTAGTGAGTTAAATACTAATTCGGGCAAAGGAAAGGTTTGCACCCCTTGATTTTGTTTGAAGCTAGTAGGGGATAAAAAATTTAATTCTATGTCATTTAAAACTTGTGGTGGATGAGATAATAAGGCATAATCAGCCGCACCAGCAAGTTGGTGGGTTCCTGGAAGGGCGTACATATTTCGCAGTACAAATGGAAAATCTGCTAATACTATAGATTGAGCTTCCGACAGTTCCAGCCCCTGCATTAAGGGTTGAATTAAATTACCATCTAACAGGCTAATGCGAAAATAAAAATAATCTCCTATACGCACTCCACCGCGACGACGATTTCCTAACAATCCGGAAATAGTTAATGGTGAATTTTGACTGCCATGAACAGCCTCAGCAATAGATGGATTACCGGCTGCTAACCACTTGAGAACTAGGGCGTGTAATGCACGGGATAAAGTAGGGGGAATCTCTCCCGCATCAGCAGCAGCAAGTTCAATAACGATGGAATGTAATGTAGTAGATTTATGCGGTAGCAGTGATGTTTCCGGCTCCATAAAATACTCCTGTTGGTAGATTAATTGCTTCTGGTAACTGTTGGTATTGGGTAGGATTTAAGGTTGATTTAAAAGCTTGCCACTCATCTTTTTTATGCTCATCATTTTTTTTCGCTACTAAATATGCACCATGTAATTGTGCCTGACTTACCAAACTTACAGGAGGCATGACAATTCTGTTATAAAGCAGTATTTGAGTATCACTTGGCAAATCTAATGGATTTAACGGATGTAAGCAAGTGTAATTACCAGATTTGTGTTGAATAACATTATCAGGAATTTTGATTGCTTCTACTCTGATTTTGGCAGCCCATTTTCCTAAACGTATCCAACGGGCAATTTTGATAGTGTCTGGGGCAATAATATAAGTTCGATATTGGCTACCAATTGCTAATTCTTTTGCCCTACCATAATTAATTGGGTAATTTTTATCTGCACCTTTATCACCAAACTGTTTTGACTTTCCATAATACCCAACTTGAGCAGCTTTAAAGGTATTAATTTGATAAGACCAATTTATAGGTTGAGCGGGGAATACATAAATTTCTGCTTGATTTAAATGCAGAAGATTTTGTTCGGCATTTGTATCTAAATAGGTAGGTTTTTGTGCTAATTCTCCTTGTAGGCGGTATGGTTGGGGAATGTAATTAATAGTAAATAATGCAAAACTTAGCCCCCAATTATGTAAATACTTTTCAGTTTCATAGAGAATTCCCATCTCCCTTGTGGCGAAGAAAACATTATCATGTAGGGTCAATGTGCAATGATATAGTGCCATTTTTATTTGGAGAAACTTTGAGCTTTTTTTACATTAAGGTAGGGTGTGTTATGCCGTAGGCTAACGCACCTTATTTTGTCGAGGGTGTAGTATTCTTTGGGGTTTCTTGGTTATCAGAATATAGGAATCTGGTTTGATTGTTGAATAAAATTAGCTACTTGTAGGGTGCGTTACGCTAACAGCTAACGCACCAAAAAGATTACCGGATGGTGTCATACTCTCAGAGAAATACACCCTACGTGTTTTAAGGGCTCGCGCAGGCTACGCCAACAAAAATCACACAGTAATCCTATATATTTGTTGGCGGTGCGTATTGTTTTGATTTATTCCTCATAGTCTACCTAATAAATTTCTTGATTATCAAAATATATTTGTTGGCGGTAAAGCGATAACGCTACAATTTAAGGCTATCAAAATATATTTGTTGGTGGTGCGTTACACTAAAGCGATAACGCACCCTACAATTTAAGAAATAACTACGACTTTGTTTTACCTTTCTTTTTCAAAGCACCAAATGATTCTGCATAGGTTTTAGTTTGTTCGTATAGTGCAGTCATGGTTTCTGTTAAACGCGCTTCATCTTGGTAAAGTGTACTAACTTCACTCATTAAATCATCCAATTCAGAAGCAAAAATAAGCCTTTTTTTGCGTACAGGTTCGTCATTGAGTAAATTATTCACTACTGTTTCTACCTGCTGTAAAACATCACTAATTGGAGCGTCTACATCACCTTTCAAGGCATCGTAAAGTGCCTGGGTATAGTGTAAATTACTGAAAATTTCACCATCACAAAATACTATTCCGGCAATATAATTTCGCATTGTTCCTGTGCGGGACTCTTGAGCGCCATATCTTTTAGTACGCAATAAATTTCCTAATACATAAAGAAAGCCTTCATAGGTGGAGTCCCGCAAAGTTTCGACTGTAGGAAATGTCACTTCTGGTACTACATGGTCTAATTCATTGATGCTGCTCCGCATTTCTCCAGCTTCGCTCATTGTTCCCCCTTCAAAGGGTGCATTGAATGTGAAACTACGATGGGATTCTTCGTAAGCACTGAGGGAAAAAGCAGAGTCAGAATATACTTTAGAACGTTCGGAACCACTATCACCAATTGCAAATCCATAAATAATACAATCTGGGCATTTTTTGCAGGATTTCTCGCCATTATATTCACAGTATTTATCCTTGTCAGATGCATCGGCAGTGGTAAGATTTAAGCTACGGAGTAATTCCCGTCCCGCAAGTCGTTCTGGGGTGGTTTGTTTGCGTTTAAACATCACTAAACGGCTGATTTGTTTTTTGCTTTCCTCTGTGGTTCCTAAACCTGCTTGGGTACGCGCAGTGTTGAGGATTCCATCTGTTTGGAATACTGGGAATGATTGACTGTGGCGTAGGAGGATGAAGTGGATATATTTTCCTGATGCGAGACGAGGGAATGTAGAATTAAATTCGGTTTTTAATGTTTCGAGAATGCTCATAATTGTACTCCTGATATGGGATAATTTATCTCACGCAGAGACGCAGAGACGCAGAGAAAATGAGTTTGGATATTACAAATAAAATCAAGATTTTTTTGTTGATTTTTCTTGTAAAGCTAGCCAATGATAAGCAAATTCTACTCCTGATTTTATGCGGTTTCGGTTCTCTTGGAGTAAAGCGCGATCGCCTTTATAAAGTTCCATAAATAGTTCGCGAACACAGGTTGTCATAAAAGTACGAATTGCTGTTATTTCTCGTTCTTCTCTAATGCTAAAGTCTACAGTTTTATCCATCATTAATGGTCGCTTATAAATCTCTTGACGTTTGATTGCATCTTGAATTTGTCCGGAAGCTTGAAAAATTAAATCATCCATATCTATTTGTTGGGGTACTGATAAAATATTTTCCAATGCTTTGGATAAAGGTAGTAAGATTGTATGACTTGATTCGCTAAGATTTGCTTGATAAAATACGCGGTATTGTTGGACTATTTTTTCGATTAATTTCATTAGGTAGACTCCTGGATTTGTGGTGAAATTATCTTGTTTTACCCAAATTTGGGCATATTGCCAATAGCGTTTAACTTCTTCTTGACTAGGTATATCTCGTTTGTCACGTCTTAATCCTTCGTCAGCTAAACAAAAAATATTGAGTACATTTGTTGTCACCTCCCGGACTGTTTTAATCAAATCTCGCCATTTTGCATCTGGTGGAGAACTTCGAGTTTCTAAATGGAGACTGTAGGCAATTAAAAGTCGCTGCATGGCATTTTCAAAATCCTGAATTCGTAATGCATTAGACAATCCCAGTAAGTTCCAGAATGATGCTGGTGCATCGAGAATTACAGATTCTTTGAAATCACTATCGCTGTTATAAAGTGGAACCGAACTACTAGTAGCTATTACCTTCACTCCTAATAAGATGGGTAGGGATAATGCTAAGAAAGCAGGTTGTACCCAAGCATCAGTGAGGGTTTTACCTCTGGTTGTGGTATAACTCATCGCCATAAAAGGCAAATCTTCCCCATTGTATTTATCCTGTTGAAAACGTCCTGATTCTGCTTTGTCATTCAACCAAGTAACTGATTGTAATATACTCACATTCATTTCATTGTCCAGCCATTGTTTATGGACATCCCAAAGGTTAATTTGCTTCATGCTATTAACTAATAATTTGATAGCATTAGCTGTTTGAGGAGAATAAACATAGGCAGGAAAGATATATAAAAATACTGGTTGCTGTTCTTCTAATTTACCGGCTGGTACTGACCAAAACGCTTGTCTTAAAAGCATTTCTAAAGCATATATTTTAGAAATACCACGTTTTATTTGTCTCCCTCCAAGAGGATTTTTATTACTATATTGCTGGGGTTTAAATAAAACTACCGAATCCCTTTGATCTTCAGATGCAAATTCACCAGAGCTTAAGGAACAAATTGGTTGTTTTGCTGCTTTAGTTTTAGCATTACTGTAAATAGCCAATTCTTTGCTAAAAGACGAATTATTACTTTCCCATCCTTTCACTTCTAAATATTGCGCTAAATACTGATAGAAAATATCACGGATAGGACTAGAATGTGGTGGGAGTAAATTATTATCACTTGCCCAAGTTGCTAAATCTTCCGCCCACATTTCCATTCTTCCCGATATATCTTCTGGTTTTAAACTTGCATGGCTCGCAACATAATATGCTGCGGCATGATACCATCCATAATTAACACCACCAGATTGTATTTGGGTTTGTTCGGGTGATATTTTGTCCTGAATTCCCAATTTATTCAGCATCCAATTTATATATTCTGGCGAATCACTAAAAAATTCTTTTTGAGTCAGAAAAATAAATTCAGCAATCCTATCAGCACGAATATCTGCACCTTTTTTCATAAATTCTTGCTCGCTTTCAGTTAAACTTAATTTATCCAAACGTTTGGGTGTGGCAGGGTTTTTAATGTTCGCTACTTTGACTTCAATCACTCGTGGTATTTTGGGAATTAGTTCGGCTGGTGAGAGTAATTCTAAGGTTTGTGGTGCAACTTTTAAGCCCTTACCATCTCGCTTAAAACCAATGTCTCCAGTTGATATTTTCGCTCCCAAAACTCCACTAATTTGATGCCAAATAAATTCTTGAAGTTCGTTAATATCTGGAGTCTCACTATCTGGTGGTGCAAGATAAATTGCACCTTGAGCAAAGAATAGAATTGGCTCCCAGTTTAGTGATTTAGCAAACTTAATTGTGGCGTTATGAATGCCATTACTTAAAATACCTATGGTATCTCTCAATCGATGATAAACCAGTTTTTTATTAATATTTAAAAACCGTAGCTGTTCTCGCAGTCTATCTCCTCTAGTTTGAGTATCGATATCTGCTGGATCGCTAAAATGTACAGCAATGTCACCAAAAGTAAGTAAACGACGTAGGGGATTTTCTAAACGACGACGGTCTATAATTTTAGACATTTCCCAGTTAGCAGGATAGAGATTTGTGCCAACTTTGTTCTGAGTATTTTGTGCTAAATAAGCTATCTCAGGTAAATAGTCTTGCCATTCTGACCAAAATAATTTAAATTCCAGTTTTTCTCCTAACTCACGGCAGAGATTTATGATATCTTCGACTTGCCAATTTTTTGGAGTTTCTTCTCCTTGACCATGACAATACTTGTTATAATCATGCAAAGTTAATCCCAAACAAAGTAAATATTTTTCAACATCTGACAAAGGTTTATGTAAATACTTACTAATATTCCAAGCTGTAAGTAAACCATTGAGGACGTGAACTAATAAACTTTGATCAGCACTATTAGACCATCTTTGTGCTTTTTCTTGGGCATAGGAATCACCAAGTTGAGATAACATCTGATAATGTGCTTCATAGGAACCACCCAAAGCTGAAATTAAAGTAAATTCTCTTTCTAGAGATGGTAGTAACTTCTCTATATATAAATGCAAAATTGGTTCTGTATCTGCTGGTAAGGTTTCAATGAGGAGGGTTTGCAGTAAGGTAGACATAATAAATCATTCAATTTTTGATTTTTGATTTTTGATTTTTGATTGACCCCATGTATAAAGCTAGTGGCTTGAAATAAAGTCAAAATATAGAAGATTCAAATCGCGCAGTTGTAAACTTTTTCAAACGCCACTTTAAAGCTGACAAAAGTAATGCATCCTGATTAAATGCACATCCATAAGCTTGTTCGCTACCATCAACTAAACGATATAAACCAAATAAAGGGCTAAGATTAAGAGTGCGGCTAACTTCCCAATGGCTACTGAGTTTATTTTTGTTGACTGGAACTAAAAAAGTAAGTAACTTCTTCTGTCGTAAACAGCTAATTACATCAGATTGAGGATGTCCAATTAAATTCAATTTATCTATTAAACAAAGTTTCCCAACTTTTAACTCACTGCTGCTACGATTACATTGCAAGCTAATATCAATCCGTTCATCTACCCAAGACTGAATATGCAGATAAACATTGATAAAATCATCGGGAAATTCTTCTTCACCCCGTCCACAATTTATAGCTGCATTTAAAAAAGTTTCCCGGTTAATGATGTCTACTAGTGCATAAGGTAATAATCTCAGCAAGTCGTAAGTATAAAAATTATTCCCATCCCAAACCGCAGCTTGTAGCGCTGAACCTCCCCGAAAACGTAATAATTCCTTTTGGGTAGCTTTACCAACAGGATTATTTTGCATTGCGAACCACTGTTTACGTGCTGACTCAAAATTCTGGGAGTAAACGCGCTGCAAATCTTCCGTCATCCGTTCCCGCACCAACTGACTCACTTTTCCATTCTCCTGAGTCATCCGCGAAAACATTCCCTGTGCTTGCAATGCACCCCAACATTGACGATATTTGTCAAACTCTTTCGGTGGGTCAAATGCATAATTAATCGCATCTGTTATAATCTCTCGCGTCACCGTTTGATTGGGATTTAGTTTTTCTTCCAACCTAGCCATCACCCAAGGAGTATGATTAGGCATGAGAATAAAAGCCGTATAAGCATTAAAACCCGGATGCCTTCCCAAACGTCCCAAACGCTGCGTCACCGTTGCAGAGTCGCTACTTTCAAAAATCAACAGGTGAATCTTAAAATCAACCCCAACATCAACCGCAGACGTACCCACCACTAAAACTGGCTGTTGTGCATCCTTCAACTCCCTTTGCACCTGCAATCTTTGGTAGCGATCTATACGTCCGCTAATTTCTCGAACAATCACCCCCGGTAGCAAATTATCTAGTAAACGAGTCACCATACCAGCTTTCGCTACCGAATTAACAATAATCAATCCCCTGGCTTTTGACTCTGCATTCAGCAAACTTTCAATGGTGGAAATCTTTTCCTTTAACCATGTCTGCGTGTCCCCATCCTTTGGTAATTCCACAAACTCCAATTCCACAGCTTGGAGAATTTGGCGAAATCCTTTTGTCTCCTCACTTGTATAGACCCCCTCAACCTCGGCAACCTTAAAACCCGCTTGGCGGAGTTGTTCGATAAAATCCAATTTTGGCGTTGCAGAGGTGAACAGAAAGCGTCTGGGACGAGATTGATTTGATTGACTGCGACGAATGAAAGTTAAGCTATTTAATGCAGCAGTTTCTTGATGGCTTGCAAAAATAGGAAACTCATCAAACACCCACAAATCAGGCCATTCTGCTAATATCAACGGTAGCGAATCATGACTATAAGCAGAGTCACGGTATTGAAAGTGAGTAATGTAATGGAAAATATCAGGGTTAGTCAGCAAAACTGGCTTTTGTTCTATTGCCAACCATAATTCTTGAAACTTGTTACTTTTTTCTGCTTGCTTAACCCGTCTGCTTAATTCCGCACCAAATAAATGGTCTACCCGTTGGGAAGCATCTAAACCAAACAGCGCGTTGTAATTATTTTGTTGTTCGGCTTGGTCCTCCACCAGTTCAATAGTGGGATACAGTCCCATAATACGAAAATCAGGATCTATTAGTCCTGGTAAATTTGCAGCAAGGGACTTTCCATCACCAGTAGCAGATTTATTAAATATAATATCTGCATCCCCATGTATAATTTCTTTATAAGTATTTACTTGGTGCGACGATAGGGGACAAACGCATCCCTCTGCTGGTTGCAACTCTGGTGCTTTTTGAGAGACAATGCATGTGGTAGTACATCCCAAAGGACAATTCTCTACTCTTGGATTGGTTTGTGAGTAAAGCGGTTGTAAAAAAAGTTTCATGGATTTGTCTGTATTTCCATTGAACTTAGTTTAACCCTGGTTTCGGAAATGTTGTAGTCAATTTTTGATAACAACTACTTTTTTTTCTGTCTAATGGTTATAAGTTTTGTAAAGTTATATTTGGTGGTGGCGTAAAGTAGTCTTATGATGAATCGATAAGCCAACTAATTTTTGGCGGGGGAAAGCACGGGCGAAAACCCCCGTCCCCCGCCAAATCGACAGAACCTAGATAATTGAATACTTTCAGCGTTTTGTATGTTTATAGATTCGCTCCTAGCAACGGCTGAAATGGAGTTTTAAAACGGCCCCGCCAAAACTGCTGCTAGGAATGGCTCTATTATTGGGTTCTGGCTGGCGGACTTTCAAATCAATGATTCCCGGCAACGGGATTGAAACTTGATTATTTTGTTTATGAAGATGCAACCCAAGACTTTCAAATCAATGATTCCCGGCAACGGGATTGAAACGATGAAGAGATGACCTATGCCCTAGCAGCTACATTCTTTCAAATCAATGATTCCCGGCAACGGGATTGAAACGATTCTTTAAAACAAGAAGTCAAGGATGCTAGAACTTTCAAATCAATGATTCCCGGCAACGGGATTGAAACGCATTACACATCATCCAGAAAATCACCGGACACAAGCTTTCAAATCAATGATTCCCGGCAACGGGATTGAAACTATTACAATAGCAGTTTGTTGCTCTAGGGTAGTTGCCTTTCAAATCAATGATTCCCGGCAACGGGATTGAAACATGTGGGTTGGTCATGCTGAGGCTACCTACTACAGGAAGCTTTCAAATCAATGATTCCCGGCAACGGGATTGAAACATTTTGTGGATGAAATTTGTCTACGATTTTTGGAAACTTTCAAATCAATGATTCCCGGCAACGGGATTGAAACATTCCGCCTGAGTACCGCGTACCTGGTTTAAAAAACTTTCAAATCAATGATTCCCGGCAACGGGATTGAAACATAAGGTTAGATGATTCTCCGGTTCGTTGGGATGTCCTGCTTTCAAATCAATGATTCCCGGCAACGGGATTGAAACATGCATAAACATCACCTTTATAGATACAGCCGTTATGGATAGGGCTTTCAAATCAATGATTCCCGGCAACGGGATTGAAACGACAGTAGGCGAATTTGGGCGGCTAAAGAAGATGCTTGCTTTCAAATCAATGATTCCCGGCAACGGGATTGAAACTTAACAAGGCAGTTTTTAAAGCTTGTCTACCATTAGCTTTCAAATCAATGATTCCCGGCAACGGGATTGAAACCTACCTATCGCCGCAACGGAGATGTAGTTGACAGTCCCAGCTTTCAAATCAATGATTCCCGGCAACGGGATTGAAACAAGCCAAGAAGCATTCCCACCGACGAGTTGATAACCCAGCTTTCAAATCAATGATTCCCGGCAACGGGATTGAAACTTGTAACATAATCAACAAAGAAAAAGACAGTACAAAGCTTTCAAATCAATGATTCCCGGCAACGGGATTGAAACTTCTTACTTGAATACCCTTTTTTTGTTAATTGGAAACTTTCAAATCAATGATTCCCGGCAACGGGATTGAAACTTTTCTAAGACAGTCTTTGTACTGTCTTTTTCTTTGTTCTTTCAAATCAATGATTCCCGGCAACGGGATTGAAACACTTCCTCGCTTACCTTTTTCTCCTTTTTTCTGAGACTTTCAAATCAATGATTCCCGGCAACGGGATTGAAACAGTTTATACTGAATTTTTCTGTCCCTGCCTATAACCTTTCAAATCAATGATTCCCGGCAACGGGATTGAAACTTAAAGTTTTGTGGGTTGGCCATGCGGAATCCACGCCTTTCAAATCAATGATTCCCGGCAACGGGATTGAAACTCATCAGTGTTGGTTGATAACCAGGCGTGGGCATTCCTTTCAAATCAATGATTCCCGGCAACGGGATTGAAACATTCATGGCAGCATCGAATGTTTACGCATTGGACGGCTTTCAAATCAATGATTCCCGGCAACGGGATTGAAACAATAGCTTATGAAACAGGAAATCAATGAACTAATACTTTCAAATCAATGATTCCCGGCAACGGGATTGAAACAATCATATTTCGCCGGGGTGTCAATCCGGCTCATCAGCTTTCAAATCAATGATTCCCGGCAACGGGATTGAAACTGCTCCCACTTCATGGCACTCATAGGGGATGCCTTCCTTTCAAATCAATGATTCCCGGCAACGGGATTGAAACGTTCCGGGATAGGGAAAACCCGCACCATGTTTTCACTTTCAAATCAATGATTCCCGGCAACGGGATTGAAACTTACCATAAGCCGATTTAATGTGCGCGTCTTCTACCTTTCAAATCAATGATTCCCGGCAACGGGATTGAAACATGCAACGGGGTAAAGATTGGAGAAAGGGGAAGCTTTCAAATCAATGATTCCCGGCAACGGGATTGAAACTGGAAGCTGGAGCAGAAAAGGACAGAAATTGAAGACTTTCAAATCAATGATTCCCGGCAACGGGATTGAAACTTTTTCATATTTACCGGAGGCAACACCACATTTTTGACTTTCAAATCAATGATTCCCGGCAACGGGATTGAAACCACGGATATAACTGTAAAACAGAGTGAAGGCAGCAGGGTCAAACTTTCAAATCAATGATTCCCGGCAACGGGATTGAAACGCTTTCACAAAACCTAGTTATGGATTCCAGGCGTAGGTTGGGTTGAGGAACGTAGACCCGAAGGGGCTTCTCGAAGAGTAACCCAACAACCAAAAACCTCTGTATTGTTGGGTTTCACTTCGTTCAACCCAACCTACATTTATTTTTTATTCCCAGAGTGACATAAGAGGGTTAATCACCTACAAAGTTTCAAATCAATGATTCCCGGCAACGCTTTCAAATTATAGTTAACTGTTTAAATTGTTTCGGTGGTAATATGACTCAAGCATTATTCAAACCAATAACAGTTGAAGATTTTCTGTTATGGATTCCAGAAAATTCCGGAAAACGCTACGAATTGCATAATGGAGCAATAGTAGAAATATCCCAACCATCAGGGGAGCATGAAGAAGTTACGGGATTTTTAAACACTCAATTAGTAGTAGAGTTTACACGGCTAAAATTACCTTATTTCATTCCCAAAACTGCATTAGTCAAATCAGCGAATAGCGATTCTGCTTATTCTCCAGACATATTAATTCTGAATAAACCTGCCTTAACATCAGAAAAACTGTGGACAAATTATTCTACAGTTGAGTGTGGTACTTCTATCCCTTTAATCATTGAAGTTGTTAGTACAAACTGGCGCGATGATTACTATAAAAAACAAGGAGAGTATGAAGAAATAAAAATACCAGAATACTGGATTGTAGATTATCTTGGTTTGGGTGGGATGAAATATATAGGTAACCCAAAGCAACCAACTTTATCAATTTATCAATTGTTTGATGATGAGTACCAGGTTAATACATTTAGGGGAGATGAGCGTATTGTTTCTCGTACATTCCCAGAGCTAAATTTAACCGCACAACAAATTTTTAATGCAGCTTTATGATTTACATCATATTTGAGCCTCGTGATGTACACTCAAATCGGTAAGGATGCGCTTATTACAAAAGGGAGCATCCCACTTTTTTGTACGTCATTGCGAGGAGGAACGACGTATAGCCCTTCGGGCATTCAAGAAACGCGGAGCGTGTCCGAAGGACTCAGCAATAGCATGGACTAGTTCTGAGTTGAAGATTTTGCGATCGCGGAGCGTGTCCGTTGGCGTAGCCGCCCTTAAAGGGCTAGGACTTATGCTTCACTTCACTTCGTTGCGTGAGCGCTTCGCGCACACTACGCGGTAAGCGCAGCTATGCCGTAGGCTTTACGCAATGGCATTTATTCTTTTGATGCAAAATAAAAACTGGGATGCACCCATTACAAAATTTATAGTAGGCGTAGTAGACGTAGGTTGGGTTGAGGGACGAAACCCAACAACCAAAAACCTCGGTATTGTTGGGTTTCACTTCGTTCCACCCAACCTACATTTATTGATTCCCAGTAACGGGATTGAAATAATTATTTTTGCTTGCGAATAATCTCTTCCAATTTGAATAAAGCATCTTCAACTTCCATCGGAACTGCTTGAGGAGAGGCAGCACGTTTTCTATCAACATAAACATAAAATGCTTGCTTGTCTTCTGGGTGTTGCTTGACATAAGTCAACAACTCAGAATCTGACATATCTTGATAATTAAGCTGGTTCATTGAATTAGTACCTCCCCGTTTGGGAGTATTTCCACTTGTAGCGTTTCCCCAACTAGAATTACAATTCGTTGAACGCGTTCATCATATCTAACCAAATTAATCGGCTGAAGCAAATTACTTACCCTTACTGCAACTCGATAAAAGGAACTTAACTGTTGGGGTGTTGGCTCCATATTAGACCCTGGTTATTAGAAGTATAATCAAGCATCACAGGAATATCAACTTCTGTAACGCTGTTTTATCATAAAATAGAACCAGCATTTTTTTATTACCAATTTTTTTAAAATAAATATCATTTTTTGACTACAATATATGTCTCCCAAAAGTGATGGCAAATACAACCAAATAGCCTTTGCCTTAGAAATCCTCAAACTTCTTGCCGAAAAACCAAGAATGCGGGAAGAGCTAACAGATTTACTCTCTATATACCTCGAAAAACGCGGCAAATCTGACGACGCAGATGTCAAACAAAAAATCACCCGCACAATTCGCAAACTGAGAGACTGCGGCATCGAAATCAAAAGCGCACCCCACCATCCCTACAAATTAGTCGAATCAAATTTCCCCGTACTTCTCTCCCAGGAACAGCGACAAGCATTAGCAATAGCAGCCTATTTTCTCTCTGATATGGGCTTTTCAGCGCAAGCAAACCAAATTCAACATATTGGTAATCTCACAGAATCGGACATTCCAGAGTTTGTGAAAGTCGATTTTAGCCCTCCCGTTGACTATAGTGAAGACAAGCTAGATATTATCGTCCGTCAACTCCAAGAGAGATTTCGGCAGCAACGTCGCTATACAATTCGATATAAAAGCCCCAAGGGAACCGCAAGAATTTGGGATATCGATCGCTCCCAATTGCGCTTGCATAATGGAATTGCTTATCTGTTTGCATTCATCCCAGACTGGCGTTCCCAGAGGTTTACAACCTTCCCCAACATCGACCAAAACCATCTTTTTCGGATTGACAGAATCGAGAGTGTTGGTGCAGCATCAAATTTTCACTGGTCGTCTTGTGATTTCCCTAGATTAGAAATTCGCTACCGGATGAGCGGACAATTAGCTAATTATCAACCTAGAAGAGCAGATGAGTCTGTTTTGTGTCGTAACTTAGAGGAAGAGTTTGTTGATATTGCCATCAAAATAGATTACTGGTTTTGGTTTCGGCAGAGGATTTTACAATATGGTGCCAATGTAAAAATTTTAGAGCCTGATTGGGTCGCCAATGAAATCAGAGATGAACATCAAAAAGCTTATATGAAATATTGCTCATAGAGTCGTGGGTTTGAGCGATCCCTGACTGCTTTAATTCGACTTTAGCCATTTATACGTTTACTAGTGTTCTGTCTCATTAGTTCTGATGGCTAGGGAACAGATCCCCGACTTCTGAATCAATATCCCCACATTGTAGCAATTACTAGGATAGAAGTCGGGGATCTAACCACCCGCAACTCGTCAAAATTAATGAAATGCAATACTAGATACCATAGCGATCGCAGTTTTATATGGTATCTGTTGTTGCACGCTTTTGAGAATATCCAGGGTTTTCGCGTAGGCTATCTGCTCTCCTTGGAGTTGAAAATATGCTGCTGCTTGGTGTAAATCTGAGATAGCTGCTTGTTCATAACCAAGATTATGGTAGGCTATGCCCCGATTCAGATAAACATTACCATCTTGGGGATTTAGTTGCACTACTTGAGAAAAATCATTGATTGCACCCCAGTAGTTACGGATTTGGGCATAGGCACAACCTCGATTAAAATAAACCCTATAGTTATTCCCGTCAGCATTAATTGCCTGGTTAAAATCAAGTATAGCTGTCTGTAGGTCTGCCAATTCTAAATAAGCTAACCCTCTATCGTTATAAATCTCTGCAATTAGATTATTGGGTACTTGTCCATCCCTACTCAAAGCTAGGTTATAATCTTTGATAGCTTGGTGATGGTTGCCCAAATAAGCATTGGCTACTCCCCGGTTGTAGTAAGCTCGGAAGTCTTGGGGTTGGATCGTAATTACTCGATCATTATCCGCGATCGCAGCCTGATAATTACCTTGTCTATAATAAGCTAATCCCCGATTTAAATAAGCCTCTGTATTTTCCGGAGAAATCTTGATTGCTTGGGTACAATCTGACACCGCATTCTGGTAATCTTGTAATTGTAGGTAGGCAAGACAACGGTTACTGTAAGCTTGAGCAAAGTTACTCTGAAGCTGAATTGATTGGGTAAACCTTGCGATCGCTCCTTCATAATTACCTTGCCACATTTCCTCTACACCCAATTTGAACACCTCACCCGCAGTTATTTGTTTGGAGGGAATGGGTAAAGCATTAGCAACTGGAGTCAGCACGCAGCAGCTAAGGATAATAGCAACTATCCAAGTGCCGATGAACCCATAACAACGATTCATAGGTATTTTCCCTTATTTAATTAACACTTGCCGCAACACTTTTGACTCTTGACTTCCGCTACGCGGCACTAGTAGGCAAAGCATATGCCTTACCTACCATCTTCATTGTGAAATTAAGATTTTTTTACCAGCCAGCTTCTGCTTGTTCGAGTACATATGCAGCCACATTCTCAATTTGATCTGGCTTTAAACGTCCTTTGAAAGCAGGCATAGCACCCTTACCATTGGTAACCTGGGTAATAATTGCCTCTGCAGAGTACATATCGTACTTTTCCAAATCCTCTTTCTTCAAAGTTTTGTCAGGATTAACCAAGTTCTTTCCACCAGCATGACAAGCAGCACAATTGGCACTAAAAATTGCCTTCCCTGCTGCTGCATCTGCTGCAAAAGCGGGACTACTGAAGGCAAAGGTGAAGATAGTAATACCTAACAGTAGAACTGAAATAATTTTCTTCATTCGGCGTTCTCTCTCTCAATATCGAGTAACTGTTCGACAAGTTGTCATAGATTATTTTCTGAGGTAGAGTTGCGATCGTCAAAAGACAAGCTGTCAAACATTGAGAGAACTTTAAATTTTGGATTTTCGATTGCTATTTTTCCAGGAAAATAATTGATTTCACAACTATTTAAGGATTCAAGAGGTAATTTCCCTCCTCCCCTCCTGGGCGCAAGCCTTGCGCCCCTACTCCTTCACTCCTTCACTCCTCCCCTCCTAACAGCCTCAACTCCTCCCCAGTGACTCGACAAATTCGCCACTCATCTAAAATCGATGCGCCCATGCGGCAATAGAACTTTTGTGCCGGCTCATTCCAATCCAATACGCTCCACTCCAAACGTCCACAATCACGTTCTACAGCGACTTGAGCCACCTTTGTTAACAGTGCTTTACCAATGCCTTGTTGTCGATATTCTGGCAGTATAAATATATCTTCTAAATAAATACCTGGTTTGGTTAAAAATGTTGAATAATTATTGAAAAATAGGGCAAAGCCCACAGCTTGGTTACTTTTTTCTGCAAGGATAGCTTCCACATATCTCGGCGAACCAAATAGGTGTTTTTCTAGTTCCTCGGCACTACCAGTAACAGCATGGGATAATTTTTCATAGTCTGCCAATCCCTTTATTAAGGTGAACAAAGCATTACCATCTCCTGGTTGGGCAAAACGTAAAGTCAAATCGTTGGGCAAATTCATTTTTTGTTTCTGTAATATATGGAATTGACTCAAGCTCAAGCTAAAGTGTAGTTAAAAAGACTTATAACCCTTTAGGGGGTGTTTTCCAACCTCACATTAACCTACGAATGAGGAAAGAAAACAGTCCCTAGGCTTTAGACTGGGGGATTTTTCTTTCCCCACACCCCACACCCCATACCCTGTTCTTGGTCAAAATTCAAAAGTTTTTTAAAAAGTAAAAAGATAAAAGTAAAAAGTAAAAAGATAATCCCCATAAATAAATTGAGGGGATAAGATTACGGACGTATTGTTTCTTGCACTACCTGTATCGAAACAAATGTTTTTACTTCGTTCCATAAATAAAT
>JASJDS010000203.1 GCA_030065055.1 Calothrix sp. MO_192.B10 | reverse complement strand
GTTTTTTGCGCGAGTAACTCGATATCATTTCTCTGCGAAACATCAGTAACTACAGAAATGACACGTCCCCCAGCAGACTTGAGCTCTGCTTCAGCTGACAGAAGTGCCTCCTCTTCGATATCAGCAAGGACAAGTTTCATGCCTACTGATACGCAATGTGTCGCAATCGCCCGTCCGATACCACTTGCTGCACCTGTCACTACCGCTACTTTGTCTCTAAATTCTTTCATCGTTCTCCCTCTTTTTCATACTAACGCCGTACGTATTTGACTTTGTAGCTAACAATAATTGTGTCAGTGCCGTGATTAGGCGGAAAATTTCAGGATAATCATCCCTCATCTCATCCCTCATCTCCCTCTTCAAAGTAGACGTAAAAGATGAGGTTCTTGTGAGGAAGTCAAAGAAACTGGCAGAATCTTGGCAAGATTAATTCTTTGGATATTCAAGGTTCAGAAAATCGGCAAAGGTAAAGAAAATTCCCAAATAAAGGGCGATCGCTAAACCGAGGATAACCAACCATTTTTGCCATTGTCTTCTCTCAAGTCACTGTCACTGGTTTCTCAGGGTCAAGAACTCATCCCCAATCTAGAAAAATAGAATGAATAATTGGTAAGGCTGCCAGCCGATTTCCTCTGTTGGATGCCTCACAAGTTCCTCAAAAACTAAAAGTGAGGAATAATAGATTTGCAGGTTATTAAACCCTACAGATTCATGTCCAAACAGGACGAGGCATTATGAATTAATAATTATGAATTAATTAGTCAAGCTTTAAGACATTCTTAACATAATGTTCTTTCTGCCCAAATATTAATTATATTCAATACACGGAGATATCAATGCCAGATTATACGGATGAGTATGAATTTAGCTCCCTCCAATTTTACCGAGACAATCACGGTAAACAACTTTACTACAACTGGCAAGGGGAAGTTTGGTGGATAGAAGAACCAGGCAAACCGAAGGAAAAATTGTTTTCTATTGTTGGCATGAATGCCACGAAGATATTACTCAAATCAGATCCCGAACATGGGGAATTTGGATATCGGTTAAATAGGGAAATAGGGTTATTTTGTCACCCAGAAACTCAGGAAATTTTGCACTATTGGCAGCCCAATGAAAATACTCCAGAAGTACCGATAGTACATATAGCTAACCGCATGGTACAAGGTGCGGTGAGTGAGAAAAAAATAGTTATTCCTAAAGGTTGTGGATATACTACCAAAGTGATAGAAATTCCTTTAGAATATCCACACCCATTAGCAGGCGATCGCAAATTTCAAGACTATTGTCCTGGTGAAAAATTTAAGGGAGTAGAATACTTCACATCCCATTTTTCTCGCCCTGGTGTTAAAGATGTACCTCCAGCTTTATGGGCTAGGGATTGTCCTTGGTTACCTTGGATGAAATTAGGTTATGGACATCCTGCTCAAATGAGGTTTGAAACGACTATTGCTAGGGTAAATTCATTCGAGGAAATTCATCCTAATTTAGTCAAATTAGTGCGAGAAAAATTACCGATTTATGAATTTACTCCCGATGAGTGTGATGAACCGAATATGACTAGTATCAAGTATTTTAAGAAGCATTTTGAATCTTATTTGCGAGGAGAAATTTTTCCAATTGAGGAAACATCTTGAGCAAGTAAAATTACTGTATGGTGTGTTGTTGCACAGCACAACGCACCTTGCAATTTATGTTGGCAAAATTTCCTTTAAAAATACCTGTGCGATCGCTGATTTTTTATTAAACCCTGTCTATTTTGAAATTCGTAGTTTTTGCTTACTAATATCCGATTGAGGGAAAGGGCACGGCATTATTAAGATTATTTTATATACAAAAGTATTGTGGATGCCGTGCCCCTACGGGATAATTTATTTTTTGATAATCCAAAATCCAAAATCTAAAATCCAAAATGGTATTACCTTCTACCTTAGAATTAACAATCGACCTCAGTGACGAGCAATTTTGGCAATTGTGTCAAAACAACCGCGACTGGAGATTTGAACGCACAGCATCAGGGGAATTAATCATAATGGCACCAACTGGAGGAGAAACAGGTAATCGTAATATTGAATTATCTTATCAAGTTCAAGCCTGGAGCCGTCAAAATAACCTTGGTAAAGCTTTTGATTCTTCCACTGGCTTTAAATTACCTAACGGTGCAAATCGCTCCCCTGATGCTTCTTGGATAATCATTGAACGGTGGGAATCCCTTACCAAGGAACAAAGACGTAAGTTTTTACCCCTGTATCCTGATTTTGTGGTGGAATTGTGCTCTCCTAGTGATTCTTTATCTAAAACTCAGGAGAAAATGCGCGAATACATTGCTAATGGTACTCGCTTAGGTTGGTTAATTCATCCAGAAACACGACGAGTAGAAATTTATCGTCCTGGTAGAGATGTGGAAATTTTAGATAATCCCACAACAATATCAGAGTAAAATATATTACCTGGATTTGTTTTAGATTTAAGTACAATTATGTAGATAAATCCTTTTGTCTCTATGTAGATATCAGGTATTCAAGAGATTTATGAAAATAATGTCACCGATGAAGAGGGCGCAAGCCGCAGCGCCCCTACAGTGGATATGCGATAGGGCAAACATGATGATCGCATTTGTTGATGATGACTTGTCAATTTCAATTGTGGAAATTTCCTCATTAGCACAAGACTACGCTACAGCCGCTAATGACTCCAACACACCCTGAAATAACTTCAAACCATCAGTGCCACCTAGCATGGAATCTGCTGCTCTTTCTGGGTGAGGCATCATCCCCAATACATTACCTTGACGGTTGCAAATACCAGCAATGTTATTTTGGGAACCGTTGGGATTTTCACCTGCATAACGGAATAATACTTGATTATTTGCTTCAATTTCCGCCAAAGTTTGTTCATCGGCACGAAATTGTCCTTCCCCGTGGGCAACAGGTAAGGTAATTATCTCATCCTTTGCATAGGCTTGTGTCCAAGGTAAATCATTCCGTTCTACTGTCAGGGGAATGCGATCGCAAATAAAATGCATATCCCGATTCCTCACCAGTACACCTGGTAGTAAATGAGCCTCAGTTAATACCTGAAAACCGTTGCAAATACCGATAAGAAACTTACCCTGATTGGCGTGTTCAATGACTTGTTTCATCACAGGAGAAAACCGAGCGATCGCACCACAGCGTAAATAATCCCCGTAGCTAAAACCACCAGGAAGTACAATTACATCAATATCATCAATATCCGTATCTTGATGCCAAATCATGCGAGTGGGTTGTCCCATCACATCTCTAGTGACATAGGCGACATCGCGATCGCAATTAGAACCAGGAAAAACAACTACCCCAAACTTCATTCTTTTAACTTTTCCCTGTAAATTTTTGACCAATAATTCCTTGATGGTATAAACCAATGCGGATTATCTGTGGAATAAATCCATAGACACCCAGAGGGTGTCTACCCGCAAGGTAATCCAAAATCCAAAATCCAAAATTGAATGGCTCCTTAGAACACTCCAGTTTGAGATTCTACCTCAATCAAATCGAAGCGATAATTTTCAATCACTGGATTTGCCAGCATTTGGTCACATATGGCATTTAGCTGTTGAGTAGCTTCCTTTTCATTCTTGGTAGTGATTAACAACTCAATGTATTTACCAATCCTGATCTGTTCGACGTTATCGTAACCTAAATGGCTTAGTCCCGATTCTACAGCTACCCCAGCAGGATCTAAAACTGAAGGGCGCAGAGTTACCCAAATTTTTGCTCTATATTTCCTTTGCACAGGCATTTCTTGAACGCGGCGATCGCTATACTATATATTTCAGTTCCAAATGGGTAAGAATAAAATTACCTAGTAATTACAGTAATTTGTTAAATTAACCAGGCTCAAGCGTTCTAACATCAAAAATTCCCTAGAATAATTGTCTTATGAAAGCTATACATACCCGTTCCCAAGAGCGGATTCTCAGGTTACTCAAAACCATTAAACAAGGCATTTCTGCCCAAGATATTTATGTAAAGCTGCGTAATCGCAACCAAAGTATGGGTTTAGCAACAGTTTACCGTTCTTTGGAAGCTTTAAAACTAGAAGGTTTGGTACAGATGCGGACATTAGGCACCGGGGAAGCCCTCTATAGCTTGACACAACAAGATAAACACCATCTTACCTGTTTACAATGCGGGGTTTCCATTACCATAAATCAATGTCCTGCCCATGAATTAGAAGAGCAGTTGGAAGATGCCCACAAGTTTAAAATTTTTTATCACACCTTAGAGTTTTTTGGTCTGTGTAAAAAATGTCAGCTTCAGCAGAGGGAGTGATGGGATAATGGTTGATAGTTGACAGTTGTTAGTTGTTAGTTGACAGTTGACAGTTGACAGTCTTTAATTCATCACTCCATCACTCCCCCACTCCCCCACTCCTTCACTCCCCCACTCCTTCACTCTTTCCCTCCTTCCCTCCTTCCCTCCTTCACTCCTACTCTGCGAGAAGCCGCTACCGCGTCTACACTCCTTCCCTCCTTCCCTCTTTCACTCCCTAAAAGTGGAGTCTTTTGCCACAATGGCACGTATACCTTCTAAAGTAGCTGGTATGGTACGAGGGTCCATAAACATTACCTTGCTGCTGCCACTCTTACCAATAGTCGCGCCCATATCCAAATAACCCAAAGTCAGTAGAACTTCTAAAGCTTTGTGGGCGGTGGGATGATCTTGAATTTTTTGAGCCACAATTTCTGCTGATTCAGCCATAGCTTGAGCCTGGAGAACCCGTTGCTGGCGTTCTGCTTGGGCTTTAAGGACGATCGCTTTTTGTTCCCCTTCTGCTGCCAAAATTATGGCTTTTTGGCGGGCTTCTGCTTCTAATACTTGAGCCTCCGCTTTACCCCTAGCTGTATTTATGGCTGATTCCCGTTCCCCTTCGGAAGTTAAAATTGCTGCCCGCTTGCGCCTTTCTGCGGACATCTGCAACTCCATCGACTCTTGCACAGCTTGGGAAGGAACAATATCCCGCAATTCCACCCGCGTCACTTTCACACCCCAAGGATCTGTGGAAATATCCAATTCTCTTAACAAAATTTCATTAATTTGGGAACGGGCAGTAAAAGTCTCATCTAGTTCTAGTTTGCCCATTTCCGAACGGATTTGAGTCAGGACTAAGTTCACCATCGCTGACTGGAGATTTTCCACCTTATAATAGGATTTTTCCATATCGACAATGCGCCAATAAACCACTGCATCTGCGGTAATTGCCACATTGTCGCGGGTAATACATTTTTGCGGAGGGATATCTAAAACTTTTTCCCGGATGGTTTCCCGAAATACGATTTTATCTACAACTGGAATAATATAACTCAAGCCTGGTTCTAGTTTTTTGTTGTAGCTTCCCAAGCGTTCCACCAAAGCGGCATTTCCTTGGTTAATTACTTTCACACCAGCAGCCCCAGCCGAACCAATACCCAAGGCTACAATGATAGTCAGAAACAATTGCTCCATATAAAATTACCTCATTTTTTATTCATATATTTAACTTATTGAGGGGTTCTCTGAGCTATAAGCCCCACGCTCTAACAGCAAGGCGAGCATCAGCATACAGCCAAGAAGTGATTCTTGGAATCCCGCGCTGTACACCCTTTCTTCAGCGTCGGCAGGATGTCACGAACGTAAAAGCTTTTCTGGCATGACAATTAAGGTAGTGCCTCGTCTTCTGACTACATAAACCGTTTCCTGGGGTGGAATCGCTAATTTCTCATCATCACACCGTGCCCGCCAAGAATTGCCTTCATAAAGTACCCGCCCAGTTTTACCAGGTGGTATTTCTGTTAAAGTTTCCGCTATAATTGCATCCTGAATTTGGGGACTGCGTCTTTTTGGTGTTAACAACCGACGGGATAAAACTACTAAAACGGCGGATAGTAATAGCCAAACCAATACTTGCAGCCATAACTTTCCTAAAAGTACCCCTGATAGTAGAGCCACTACAAAGGCACTAATTCCCATCATCAATGTGACAAACTCTGTGGGTAGAAATAGTTCCATTAAACAAAGCCCTACACCCACTACAAGCCAAACTAAGGTAGTACTTGGCATGGTGCCGTCCTACAAACTAAATTATTTGTTCCTAATGCATTTCTGTGGTTAGATACAGCCATCAACTGACTGTTTCCACCCTATTTAATTCAAGTATTCTTATTTAATATTCTCAAGGTTGTTAATCAAAGCTTATAAAATCTATGAACACAAATTCAGTTTATGCCAATTAGTAAGAGTTTGACAGCTAGATGTAATCGAAATTTACGCATTAATTTGTTACTTAAATATACACTTGTATGATTTCTACACAACGGGTAATCTATTGCATCAACCCAGACTGCACCAAACCAATGAATCCAATTGGTGAGAAGGTTTGTGGTAATTGCCAAACACCTTTAGTTTACCGCTATCTCTGGGCAATTGATTCATCTGAGAATCAAAAGGAAATAGGGGGAAAAGTTGCCGACAGATATGAGGTAATTACACCCAACCTTTGGCTAGATACTCAACCAGGATTATTACCAGAAATTCCCCCAGAACTTCCCCCAAGGGCTGTTCCTTACCTCAAGTTGTATCCCCAAAGACTACACATACCCCAGGTTTATGGAATTGTCCCTTCCCCAGAACCGGCAGTAAATGATATTTTGTTACTGGAAAATGTACCCGTAGACGATCGCGGTGATCTTTATCCAGCGATCGCAGATGCATGGGAGCAAGCAACTCCAGTTAGACAGGTTTACTGGCTCTGGCAAATTCTGCAATTATGGCAGCCCTTATCAGAATTAGGTGTGGCTGAGAGTTTACTACGCGCCGACAATCTCCGGGTACAGGGATGGTGCGTCAGGTTATTAGAACTACATCACTCAGAACCACTCCATCTGCAACAATTGGCAGACTGTTGGCAACCTTGGGTAAATAAAGCACAACCCCCAGCAGCATCAGAATTACAAAAGATCATCCAGCAGATGAAGGCTGAAGATGTTGATATACAAACAATATCTACCCAGTTAAATCAATTATTACTGACCATAGCTGGGCAATTACCCTTAACACTGAAGGTATCTGGAGCTACAGATATTGGTAGGGAACTGATGCAAAATGAAGATGCTTGTTTCCCTACTAACGGCGATGGCATTGACGATCCCTTGCTACCACAGGTATCTATTGTTTGTGATGGCATTGGCGGACATGAAGGGGGGGAAGTTGCCAGTAAATTGGCAATTCAGTCTGTCAAGTTACAAATCCAGGCTTTACTGCAAGAAGTAGCATCACAAGACGAGATACAACCACCAGAATTAATCCAACAACAAATAGAAGCCAGTCTGCGGGTAGTTAATAACTTAATTAGCAACAGCAATAACGAACAGCACCGGGAAGGTACTCAACGCATGGGTACAACTATGGTGATGGCAGTGCAAGTACCACAAAAAGTTGACACAGGAGAAAATGCCCACGAACTTTATTTAGTAAATGTGGGTGATAGCCGTGCTTACTGGATTACTCCTGACTATTGCCAATTACTTACAGTAGATGATGACGTGACTGGACGAGAAGTCCGTTGTGCCCGTAGCTTGTATCGTCCAGCACTACAACGTCAAGATGCTCCTGCCCTGACTCAAGCCTTGGGAACTAAAGAGGGTGAATTTTTATACCCCACATCCCAACGGTTAATTATAGAAGAAGATGGAATTTTACTACTTTGCTCTGATGGGTTAAGCGATAATAACTGGGTGGAAAAATCCTGGCGTGATTATGCCCTACCCATCTTTACAGGGGAGATAATATTAGAAAATGCTGTGCGCCAATGGATTGATTTAGCCAATCAGCAAAATGGTCATGACAACATTTCGGTGGTACTCACCCATTGTCGCGTTTCCCCAGATTATCCCGTACATATACCAAAACAGGATACCCAAGATACCCAAGCCTTAGCGACTATCCCAGAACCAACTGAATCTACCTTTACAGAAAGTTCCCAAGCACTGCTAGATTTAGAACTGCCAGAGCCAACTCCAGCCGAATCAACCCCTACCCCCACTCCCACCGCAAGCCAACCAGCCAAACGTAAACGGGGGTGGTTAATATTTACTGGGTTGTTATTCCTATTATTAGGGGGTACTGGTTTGAGTTTAGTTGCTTGGTGGCAAATCAATCCTCAATCCTTCCAAAGACAGTGTCAGCGACTTCCCCAGAAGGTACAGAAACTCTGTCCTCCCAGTAATTAATATAGTTTCTGTATGAAGATGCAATTCACATTGATTGTAGAGACGTTGCACTGCAACGTCTCTACGAAATTTACAAGAGATATTTCAATCTTCGCAGCCGATCCGAATAGCTTCTCATCACTTCCAAAGCGAACATAGGAGTCTGTTGAACTGCAAACAGAAAATGCTCCCGATCTAAAAATCCTAATTGACAATCAGTTTTAGCGATCGCAGTAGAAGCTCTTTTGTGATCTTCATGAACCAGTGCCCCTTCTCCAAAGATATCACCAGTTTGTATTGTCTCTACAACCTTATCATTAATCCAAATATCCACCTCACCCTTGATTACACCATACATCACCTCACCCAGTTCCCCTGTTTTAAATATCACTTCTCCAGCAGCATAAGTCTTGGGAGAGGGGGGTTTTTGGTATAATTCTACTGTTTTAACCGGTTTTAGCACTGCTTGAAACTGACCTCAGTAATGGATATTTTGTCAACTAATACCAAGTTGCTTTCAAAGATAGTATTTTGTCATTGCGACGGTCGCGGAGCACAAGGAAGCAATCTCACCAACTCGAACTACTACAATAGAACGCAACTTAGTATAAACACTTCCACAAATATATTTCCCATCAACCTTTATCTGATAACTGGCACCAGTCTCAATAAGAGCCAGAGGCTCTATTTTCTGGCTACCAGGCTCAGCCTGGTAACTAGGGTCAAGGAGGCGGAGCCTCCTGATTATCGCAAATGCAGTTATAGAACTATAAATCAGGACTTTAAAGACGGGCAATATTGTGTGAAGATAGGATGATGAAAACTCTTGCCAAAGTATCTAGTGATTCTCTTGTTGGGTTATACCCCTCCAATATCCTAGGATATGCCTCCAATCATATTTTATTTACGGATAGGCTAGTACGAGAGAATCGTTTTAGAAGTGTGAGACAGCTAAAGCAGATTGTCACTGACGATCAAAACCTATCCAGGCTGACTTTTATGTCTAGCTAAATTGAGAGGTTTGATACCATGCATCGGCAAAAACTATGGCTATGACATCACCTTTGCAAGCAGTATATATAAAGATCCAGCAAATTGATTGAGGGATAGCTGTGGAGACAGTTTTAGAAACACAAAAACTAGATGTAAAATTGGGTATGAAAATTGGCGATCGCGTTCGTGTTAAAACATCTGTAGTGGTTTACCATAATCCCGAACATAGAGGTAAAGCTTTTGACCTTAAAGACTTAGAAGGTGAAGTCATGAATATTGTCACCGAATGGCAAGGTAGACCTGTAAGTGCTAATTTGCCAGTTTTAGTCAAGTTTAATAAAAAATTAAAAGCTCATCTACGAGAAGATGAATTAGAAATCTTATCCTAGGGACAGCTATAATCCCTCATTTGCGGCGAAACCATGCAAATATATTGAGTTCGCCGCGCATTTTCTCTAGTTCTTGGCGATGATGCTCCGCAGTTGCATAATACCATTGGCAATATTGCTGAAATTCTGAACGCACCTGCACTTCATAGTAAAATTCCCTGGTAACTTGATGAGCTACTAAATTTTCCTCCACTTCTGATTGGGGTGAGGGAATTATCTGCGGAAAGTCTTGTGACATAAAATTCCTGGATATAGCGCTACGCGCAAGTAATAAGTAATAAGTGAGCCATTGCGGTGGACGGGTTTCCCGGCATAAAGCAAATGGCGCGCCTCTTGCTCCCTTCGGGAGAGCTTCGCTAACAGAGGAGCTGCCCCTTTCAGGGGAGCTAACGCTAACGCTAACGCGAAGCGTATCCGTTCGGCTTTGCCGTGCCCGAAGGGCTTAGGATTCACTCCGAAGGAGTAATAAGCTTACGGTTCATAGGTTTGCTGCATTCAACAATGTCCGCGCCCTAATTGCGTAGTGCTATAATACACAAAACAAGCTGGTATTACTATTACAATTATAGCTGGTGGCATTTAGGTATCGTAGTAAAGTAGAAATAACTCATAACTGATCACTGATCACTGATTACAGCCAACCGTTGCAAAAACATTACCCAAAGTTGGACAATGACCTCATACTAACGGCTGTATAAGGATTCCCAGTAGGACTTTCACCTACTACCCGAAGTGCCATTAGGCTTCCTAAACAGGGCATTGTCCACCAGACTCCGAC
>JASJDS010000202.1 GCA_030065055.1 Calothrix sp. MO_192.B10 | reverse complement strand
AAAGCCAGGTCGATTCTTAAGGCATCACTGCCTTAATATCCTGATATCTCAGGTTCCCAGGCTCAACACGTTTGCCACAAGGGCGTGCTGATATCTCCTCGGTGGTTCTTTCGGGCGTAAACTTTCCCCCAGCCCGGGGGTAGGTTTTTAAATCTTGTACTGATTACTCAATTATAACGAATACCTCGCCCTTAAAGGGCGGGGTTTATCCCTATAACAGATTTAATGACAAAATCACTCAAGCCTAAAGGCTTGATCGCAGCTTTCATCCCCGACGTAAACGACCCTCAAACTACAAATCTTCTTGGATTTGTAGTTTTCATTTCGGGGTTTTCAGCTAGCCGTCCTTATAAAATGTAACTGCTCAGTGACCATGGGCGGAAGTCGAAGCTATAATAATGAATAATAATATATAATATTCATTATTCATGTTGGAGGGATATTCTATGGCCAAAGCTCAAGTACCCTCAACCCCAGTTACAAAAAAGCGCGAGCGCAATTTACCGCCAGGACCACAAAGATATTTACTCTTTCAACTCCCAGAGCTTCAGCATCAGCCAATTGAATACCTCGATCGCATGTGGCGCGAGTATGGGGATTTAGTGCGTTTGCCTATTATGCCGGGGTTGACATTTTTGATTGCAGCGCATCCAGAGGGAGCAGAACACATCTTGTCTACCCATCAAGAACGATACGGGAAGCCAGATTTATTCTTGAAACCGATGGGTTTAGTACAGGGACAAGGACTTTTCACCAGTGAAGGAGAGTTTTGGCTCAAACAGCGCCGCTTAATGCAACCTGCATTTCATCAAAAGCAACTGGTGAGGCTCCATGCTGTCATGCTGAGTTGTGTGCAATCTCTCTTGCATGAATGGGAAAAAAAGCCTGAAGGCGAGGTTATTGATATTGCAGCCGAAATGACGCGCCTCACATTGAAAATTGTCAGTTCAGCTCTATTTAGTGTTGATATTAGTGGAGAATCTGACAAATTGGGGCAAGCTTTTCGGACAGCTTTGGAATATGTCTATTATCGAATGAATACCCCACTAGCATTACCTGTTTGGATACCCACACCTAAAAATCTCCAGTTTCGTCAAGCAAAACAAACTCTCGATCGCATTGTTTTAGAGATTATCCAGTCGCGTCGTCAAAATCCAACAGATACATGTGATTTGCTGTCAATGCTTCTAGCTGCACGGGATGAGGACACTGGTGAAGGAATGAGCACTCACCAACTGCAAGATGAAGTGATTACCCTAATCAATGCTGGACACGAAACCACAGCTACCTCTTTGGCTTGGACATGGTATCTGCTGGGAACTCATCCGGATATTATGGCAAAAATGCAGGATGAATTACAAACCGTTTTAAATGGGGATATTCCAACATTTGAAAAGCTGCCACAATTGCAATACACCCGTCGCGTGTTCGATGAATCTTTACGCCTTTGTCCTCCTGGATTAGGGTTAGCACCCAGAATTGCCTTAGAAGATGATGAAATTCAGGGATACTTTATCCCTAAAGGTACGATTGTTAATATTACCCAGTATTTCATTTCTCGCCATCCTGAATTTTGGGAAAATCCAGAACAGTTCGATCCTGATCGCTTTTTACCGGAAAAGGTAAATCAAAGAGCAAAATTTGCCTATTTTCCATTTGGTGCAGGTTCACATATCTGCATTGGTAAAAGCTTTGCTGTGATGGAATCTACAATCATATTAGCAGCGATCGCCCAACGGTTTCACATTGAATTAGTTCCCAATCAACCCATTGAAATCGATCCGAGATTTACCCTACGTCCAAAATATGGCATCAAAGTTACAGTGAACAAAAGACATTAACCCACCATGCAACGATTGGATGAGGCAAAACGAGAAGCGATTTTAAATGCAGCAAAGCAACGGTTGAGCCAATATGGAGTCAGGAAAACAACCATGCAGGAGATCGCTGAAGATGTGGGAATTGCAGTGGGGACATTATATTTGTACTTCAAAAACAAAAACGAAATTCTCATTGCAGTCGCTGAAGCATATACCCAACAACATTTAATAGATACTGAGAAGATTTTGCGATCATCAATATCTCCACCTGAAAAGCTTAAAACTTATTTAGTCAATCGCTTCCGTGCTGTTCGAGAGAGTCGCCTGAGCGGATCTCATGCTGCGGAGTTAGCTCGTGCTGTGATTCGCCTGAAACCAGAATTACAGGAGGAACAAGGTAAGGTTGTTAGGAATAATGTGTTGAATATTCTCCAATCAGGAATTCAGACAAATTTGTTTCAAATTGATGATTTAGAACGAGATTTGCAAGTGTTTTTGTACTCAATTGGTTACTTTTTTCCCATGCCTACCACTGAGAAATATTATGAACCTGAAGAAGAGAAACTATGCATGGTTATTGATTGGTTTATTCAGAAATGGTGTAATAAGTAATTATTCAGTGCATATCTTGCTAAACTAATTTTGCGATCAACCTGTTTTCATCGTTTTTTTCTCTTTTGGGACTTACAAATCCAATTCACTTTGATACGCCTATAGTTGCGGTGATTTTAAAAGATTATCAACCTACCGTTTTACCAATTAATGCTTTTTATAGAAGAGGTCAGTTTATACCTGCAAAAATTAGATGTTTTATAGATTTATTTGCTCAAGAGTTTAAACTAGATCCTTGGGTATCGGATTATGGACAAGTTCAAGATAAGTAGTTATAGCAAACAGCGATATTTCCTAAGTATGGCTACACTCAAAGCTGAGAGTTGAAAATTTAAATGCGATGGCGAAACTGTTTTGGTGTGACTCCTAAAAGTTTGCGAAACTGTGCCGTAAAATGACTAGGAGTAGAAAATCCGACTTGATAGGCTATTTCTGCTGCCGACAATCGCGTCACTTTTAATAATACTTTTGCCTGTTCGATTCTACGTTGGAGAATGTAACGATGTGGTGGTTCTCCTACTAATGTTTTAAAGGTACGGGCAAAATGAAACTCACTCATGGGTACCAATGCAGCAAGGTCGGCTATTGTTAATGTTTCTGCTAAATTTTCTTCAATATAATCTTTGATTTCTTTGAGTTTGAAGGTATCAAGAACACCTACTTCTGCGGAGGATTTCTCCTTGATACCACCGTAATTTCGTAGTAAATGTATTGCTAGTAAATTGCGTAATGATTCCACATACAAATTACCAGCCAAACTACCATTAACTGCTTCTGACTTCAATAACTGTGCTACATGTAAAATAGTCGGATCGGGAAAAATTACCCTGTGTTCTAAATCAATGGGAGTTGATATTCCGTTGTCATCCGCCAATTGGTTGATTAATTCTGGTTCGAGCAGTAAATTTACATATTCACTCTCTTTTTCTCGTCGATGCCAAACAAACTCGCGGGATGAATATAAAAACACACTTCCTGCCGGTAGGGGAGTAGTTTGTGGTTTTTCTCCATCTACCGACCAAGTGACGCGATCATGGGGAGCAAATGCTACACTAATCGCGTGTTTGGGCATGGCAAAATCAAAATCTCCCGTTTCACCCAAACGACCGTACTCTACAATCAAGTTGCTCCACTCAGCTTTGATGATGGTAGCCTTTGCTTGTTGTTTTGGCTGTGGCATCGGGAAGTAGAATGCTTACATAAGTTTACTTATCTTAATTTACTATAGCAATCCCTACCACTTTCTTAGCAATCTCCTATAGTTTGGATAGAGATGGGCAAATATTTTACACTTGATTGCTAATCCCACAAGCCATAATCATTGCAGTCACAATTGCAAAAACGAATTCTTTACTCAATATTTTGGGAGTTTCCATTTCGATTCGCAGTAGATATGCTAGATGGAGTATTGAGGGGTCAGTAATTTCTGTCTGGATAAATTGATGAGGTAAAGTAGAGATTGTTTGACCAGATATTTGTGCAAATAAAGATGGACTGAGGCTAATTTCTAAATAATCTCGCAGTGGATTCTGATAGATGCTATCCAACCAATCTGTTTGTAATTTTTCTGTGTTACTAACATACATAATTAAAGCATTTTTCAGCAAATTTATTGAAAGTATGTATTTGATGCTCATATCATCCCATGAAGCTTCAATAATCAAATATTTTGGATGCATAAAAGCTCCTATATTCGGTTTGTAGATACTCGATTTATTTGAAAAATTCGAGTATCTAAATAATCTTAATTTTCTAATAAACTTCTGCAAATGACGATAAAATCAGCACATTGGAATAAAACATTTAAGACACTCCTGCACCAGTAGACTTACTTAACACATTGGGTTGATATCCATCAGGTTTATCACCAACTGTTGCACCACCATTAATCATTCCTTGAATCTCAGCATCAAAGAAGGTGTAAGGAAATTGTGGTTCTGGTTTACTGACTGTTTCAAGACGATTTGTAAGTTCTGCGGGAATGTCAAAATCTAGTGCTTTGATATTATCTTCCAACTGCGATAATTTAGAAGCACCCACAATTACCGAAGCAATACCGGGACGGTTTACTGTCCAATTAACAGCTACTTGCGCCATACTGTGTCCTAATTCCTTGGCTACAGCCTCTAACTCTGCGACAATCTGCCAATTTCTGTCACTAATTTTTTGAAATGCTGGATTTTCAATCCCGCGAGTGGTATCTAATCTTCCTTCCCCAGAAAACCCATCCTCCCTAGGCTTATATTTACCACTTAAAAGTCCGCTAGCCAAAGGACTCCAAACCATAGTACCCATTCCCAATTGTTGACCGAGGGTAATAAATTCCCGCTCAATGTTACGCTCAACTAGAGAATACTCTAATTGCAAAGCTGCAATTGGCTCATAGTTGCGATATTCAGCGATTGTTTGCGCTCTGGCTGCATACCAACTAGGTACATCACTCAAACCTATATGACGGACTTTTCCAGCACTAACTAAGTCATCAAGGGTACGCATCACTTCTTCTGCAGGGGTGATTTTATCCCAGGTATGGAGAATATAAAGATCAATGTAATCTGTTCCTAAGCGTTTTAAAGAACCTTCCACAGCCCGGATAATATTTTTACGTCCGTTACCACCCGCATTGGGGTTTCCTGGTTCGGCATTGTAACTAAACTTGGTAGCGATAACAACTTTATCCCGGAGATTTCTTTCAGTAATAAATTTACCTAGCCAAGTTTCACTGGTTCCATTGGTGTATAAATCTGCGGTGTCAATAAAATTACCACCAGCATCGACGTAGGTGTTAAACATTTGTTGTGCAGCGTTTTCATCGGCACCCCAACCCCATTCTGTACCAAAAGTCATGGTTCCTAAAGCAAGGCGACTGACACGCAGTCCAGAACGTCCGAGGGTATAGTAGGTATTGAGTGACATCTTGATAATTCCCTGTGTTTTTGTGTTAGTTCTACTTTAGGTAATTAGTGAGGTGAGTACATACAAAATTCTTGCGGGGTTATGTCGAAATCTTGCTTGAATGTGTAAAAAATATGAAAATTCAGATTTATATCCCATCTTTGATGTTATAGGTCACGACTATTAAACATGGAAATAAGCAAGCTGTTTGATGATAAGGGTTATGTCGTTATCAAAAAATTCTTCACCCAAGATGAAATAGAAAAAATAATTGGCATTGTCAATCGCATTTATAAACAGTGGCTAAATGAAAATGGTGATGCATTTATTGAGCATCAGCTAGTCAATATGCATTCATTAACTCATCCTCACTATTTCAAAAATAATAGTCACGAAAGGATAAAATTCTTCGAGCTGATTGCACCTGACAAACTCACAGATTTACTGGAGAGTATGTTTGGTAAAGGAATCCATTTTCACAATACTCAACTGTTCTTTAATCCTGATAAAAATAGGAGGTGTCCTTACTGGCACAGAGACCTTCAATACAGTCCAATAGAGGATGCAATTCAAGCAAAAGAGCAAAATAACATTCTTTGCCTGCATGTTAGGATTCCACTAGTTGCAGAGAAAGGTATTGAGCTAATACCACACACCCATAAACGCTGGGATTCTCAGTTAGAAAGAAATGTACGACTTGAACTAAACGGACATACTAATAGTGAAGAACTGCCTGGAGCTGTTCTTATCCAGCTAGAACCTGGCGACATTTTGATATTTAGCGCGCAAATGATTCACCGAGGAAACTATAAATTAAATCAGGTTCGTAAAGCATTGGATCTTTGTATCGGCAAGCAACACCCGCTTATCTCAGGCTATCTTGATGGGGATATCCTTCCCAATGATGAGGAAATAGGGCGCATACGTAATAATAAGTGGTATAAGCTTGCAAAAGATATTGCAACTAACAATGCCCATGCACCCAACGTCAATTTAACCCAGTCCCCCACCATCAACGCTAAACTCACCTCCTGAAACATAGGAAGCTTCGTCGTCAGCCAACCACATCACTAATTTTGTAACTTCTTCGGGTTTTCCTACACGTTTCATGGGGTAGGGTGCAATAAGTTGTTCTTCAGTAACTTTCCAATCACGCTTGACGCGATCGAGCATAGGAGTATCAATCGCTCCAGGTAAGATAGCATTAATACGGATGGTTTGACCGTATTCTTGAGCAGCCATTTTTGTCATGTGAATCACTGCGGCTTTGCTAGCTCCATAACCGATAATGTTAGGGAAAGCGCGATCGCCACCAATGCTTGCCATGTTGATAATTGCACCTCCTCCCGCTTTTTGCATATAGGGAATTTCATATTTCATCCCCAGAAAAACCCCACGGGCATTAGTACTCATCAAATCATCGAATTCTTCTACCTTAGTATTGGCGATGGGTTGGGGTGGATAATCAATTCCAGCATTGTTAAAAGCAATGTCTAAACGACCATATTTAGCAACGCAAGCATCGACAAAGGCTTTAACTTCTTCAGCCTTGCGAACATCAGCCCGCATATAGGTTGCTTCTCCACCCGCAGCACGAATTTCCTGTTCTACCTGTTTCCCTAGATTCTCACGACGACCGCAGAAAAATACCTTTGCACCCTGTTGAGCAAAATTTTTAGCTGTTTCTTTACCAATCCCAGAAGTTGCCCCGGTAATTAAAACTACCTTATTTGCAAATCGGGCTTGTGGTTCGACCTTGGTAGGTTCGGCTGCAACTGGTATTTGAACATCAGCACTTGCAGTTTTTTGTGTATAAATTGCACCCGTTACACCTGCGACTCCTAACCCAGCTAAAATTTGACGGCGACTTTTACTCATGATGTTGATTCTGATATGTCTATATCTTTGATTATTATTGATTGGGGATATATAGGAGGATTGAGAAAATTTATAATGTGGATTGCAAATGATTTACAACTTGGGAAACAGCTTGTTTGACAGTTGCATCCTGGTCATAGAAATCGAACTGAGTGCGATTTTTTAACCAGACAAACTTTTTATTACTAGTCGGAATACTCTGGAAAAATTGACGTGCCCCTTGAGGAATAGCAGCTTTTTCACTATGTACAAATAATGTTGGCACCTTAATATTTTTCGCTTGCGGCATTGGGTTAAAAGTCAACCATTCTGCCCATGACATGACTGCAAATTCGTTATCCCACTGAGAAATTGCACCACGTTGAGGGTCTGTATAGTAGGGAATTTCGCCAAACATTGGTGCTTTAGGATTGGTTTTACTTGCTGCGGGTACAATTGAAGCAAATCCTGTTTCTTCAAATTGCTTTCTTGCAGTTTCACCTAGCTTAATTTTCTCTTGAACTGCTTTTTCTCCTCCGTAAACTGTATTCACAATTTCTGGGTTATGAATCCAAGGTGCAACGGTAATTAACGATTTTATACGTGCATCTTCTGCGGTTGCTTGTGCCATATAACCAGCACTAGCACAAATCCCTAATCCTGTAATTTTGCTATTATCAACTGCATTTACTGTCTGTAAGAAGCTTACCGCATTTTTAATATCTTTTATCTTTTCTGTGGGAGATTCAAACCCACGCAATTTACCCCCACTTTCGCCAAAAGTGCGAAAATCAAATGTAAGTGCAGCAAATCCCTGTTCTGCGAGTTTTTGGGCATAGGTAGCAGGCATTTGTTCTTTGATTGTCATCCAAGCACCTGTGACAACTACTACGGGTAATTTATCGCCAGCTTTGTAGCTTGCAGGTAAGTATAAATTACCAACTAGGGTTTCTCCTGAGCTGGGGAATTTGACTTTGTTTATACCAGGTTTGTAAGTATTGTTCGTAATGGTAGTCTCAGAAACTTGCTGTACTTTTGGCTGTGTTGAATTCTGGCTTGGCGATACATTTGCTGCTTCAGTGCAAGCAGTACTACCAAATAATACTAAGGAAAGAGCGCAAGCTTTAACGGCTGTGGATAGGAATTTCATGATTGACTCTGCCTTGGTTTCGGTTCTTTGATACCAATTTAGAGAATCTCACCCATAAAGTTGTACACAATTCTTGCGCGGTTATATCATTTTCTTGCGGTGTCATATTAAGCTATTTGTTAGGGAAACTCAAAAGTATGCGATCGCCTGACTTTGGCATTGTTTGGGCACTCCTAACTGCTCTTTCAACTGTGTCCTTGATTCTCTTCCAAGTCCGATATCCCATCAGTGTTAATAATTCAGTTGCTAACCAATACTCAATTCCGGAAGCATCAATTTGTTTAATTTCTTCAAATGGGCTAGTGTTGTCACTTACGGTAATCGAATCCATAATTCCTCCGAAGCAAACGCATGAAAAATAGGGCAACCCTGTCAACCAAAGCCACCATTAAGTTTGTTTGCTGGTCAATTATTCATTAATTAGGGTTTTATCAAGCATCAAACATCTGCATAAGCATATGTTTCGCTTCGACTTATAGAAGCTTGCCTGTTATCCCAGATAGTAACACAAAGTTATCACATAAGTATTAAGCATTAAAAAGCAGTAAACCCGCCTAACGTTCGACGGGTTTATCCTTAAGCATCTCTTTTAATTTTTCCAATAATTGCCTGAGAGAATAATTTTCTTCTCTCAGGCGGCTATTTCCCCCAATACCACCTCTTCCAATTTTTCAACTCGTTGCTTTAGTTCTAAAATTTCGCCTGATTCAACTTTGTTTCCAAGGTATTGGTCAATTAAGTCAATGATTACATCAGTTGCATTCTTTCCATCTTGCTTGACTTTTTGGTAAAAAGCATCTTTCTTTTCCGGTGAAATCCTAATATTTAATCTTGACTCAGCCATAGCACTTTCCTAATTTCTTGTTTAACGCTATCAACAAAAGCCTGGGGATAACAAGTGTACACACAGGTTTATAAATATTTGTTATCCCAATGGATTGACGTATGGGATGACAAATATTATATTTGGATTTATCAACCTAAACAAAAGGCGATCGCTCACAGCCTGAGAAACTTGCGCGATCGCCTTTTGACCCTAATTAAAGGAGATTATCATTATGATATACCTGAAGCTTGTTACAAGCATAATTTCGTACAGATGAGCAGACTTGTATTTTGCGATCGCGGTTTTTGACATGGAGAGAGATGTTAGTGCGTTATTGTGCGAACTACATTCATCATACGCAGAAAGCTTTGAAATAAATGAATCTACAGTTCACCAATATTTCAAGTGATATTACGGTTATGACAGGTATGGTAATTATTCATAGTGTTATTTCTGGTATACGCGATCCCAAGCAACTGGCACAATATCGATATTATTGTTGTGATAGGTGAAATTTCTAAGTTTCTAAGGATGTAGTTAAGTGGTTGACAATTTGTAATCCGTTTAAACATGAATTGCAATCATTCCATTTTGATTATAAGTAATTAACCAATTAACCGGAGTTGATATAATTCAGTATATACCTGTTCAGTAGGCAGTATTTTTTGCGATTAGCCAATGACAAACCCAACTCCTCCTGAACCCGAAGCAATTTATCACTCCCAAGAATTAGCAACTGCTATTTCTTTAGAACATCTTGACCTTTGGGTTGAGGTACACCGAAGTTATACGTGAAAGTCAGGGAGATCCGAAAGTCGTATTTCCACTCCTCCAAGGGAACAGAGATAAGTTAAACGCCCAATTTGCGAATTCGTGGGCGGCGAACTGAAAATTTGCAGCGAGCGATCACGGCCTATCAGTCGGCATTGCAGGGTTATCAGCAAGAAACTACTCCTCAAGATTGGGCGATGTCCCAAAATGACCTAGCTCTAGCTTATATTGAGTGTCTGCGGGTCAAAGAGGAAGATGCCGCAGACGATCTCGAACAGGCCATTGCTTGTTGTGAAAATGCGCTACAGGTAATTTTTGGGTTAGACCTGAGTCATTGAGCCACTCCGCGCACGCTTCGTGACGCGGATTCAGGCAAAAGTCACGCTAACTTTTCGCTCTTAATAGCTATCTGGTTAACGGTTTTACCTTCTAAGTCGAACTGCTCTAAGGGTAAATGAGATAGCCTACTTTCAGACTCGCTTAC
>JASJDS010000207.1 GCA_030065055.1 Calothrix sp. MO_192.B10 | reverse complement strand
CTTCAGCCTTCGCCCTCTCCTGCAACCACTCCCACGAACTAGGAGTTAAATATATACTGTGCCTCGCTTTTACCTCCTCATGCATGAACGGGGTATTTTTTGTACCTTTTATACTTTTTCTACTTGACATAATTAGCTTAGAATCCCCCGCGCTTTAAGCCGGGGTGAGTAGTCAACCTGACGGAAATCCCTCTCCTTATTAAGGAGAGAGAAAGATTTTTGCAAGCGCGAAAAGCGAGGGGTCAAACACATCACCTTAAAACTTAGGCTGTGCCCTTGTCATTGGTAAAATTATTTTCATAATTACGTTTCTCAAATGACAATTACCAGTCCACTTGTTGCATAACTTCCGTCATGGTTTGGACAAATTTTTTACCAGTCAATGTGGAAATTTCGGGGTGTTTGTGCAGTTTAATCGATAAAGAGGCTTTCAGCTTTTCCAGACCCTCACGAATGCCTGACAAATCCGGATCTTGATCAGTCCACTTCCAAAAATCAGGGTTTCTTTCCCTTGCCAAACTATAGGTTAAGTAGCGACGAGCTTGCTTTTGCCCTTGTTCTACTACCCCTAAATTATGGGCGATCGCATACCAACAAGCTAAATAATACAATAAGCGATAACTCTGTTTTTCAGTCAAATCTAACGTGGATTCCAGGTTCAATATTTCCCGCTTTGACTCTTGAATTAACCGTTCCTTCTTAGTGAGTAATTGAGCGATCGCTTTAGCTACCAGGATATGGTATTTAATATTTTCATCTGTAACTCTCTCCATCGCTAAATCGTAGTAGGCGATCGCTTTAATGTGTAAATTCAAATTAATGTGTAAATTCAAACTGTGTTCTTTTCTTTTTCCTCTGGCAAGCAGAGTATATGCCTCAGCTAAATTTTCATAGGGTTGATACCAACCAGGATCGGTTTTTATGGCTGTTTGTAAATCTTCAATTGCTAGTTCGTAAAAAAAATTACCATGATTCTGACCGCTGGTTTCATTCAAAACCCCAAAGAAATTATGCAGTTTTGCTTGATAGGCTCGACGCTGGCTACCATAACTAAATTGAGATGCAGCAAGTATCATCTCTCGACGGGACAGTTCAATAGCTAGCCACAGAGTAGCTGGTTTTAACAATTCCCGGTATCTATCTTTCAGTCCTTGATTAGTCGGCTGATTTTCTCCTGATTCCCACACAGTATATAGCTTAGAAGCTGCGTGACCTTGTAGATCGCTAATTTCAAAGGTAATACCTAACTTATGGTGATCATTTCCCTGACTTTGCAGAATACTGGTGACTTTAGTTCCATGAGGCGGAAACATAACATCCAGTAATTGTACTGCGGGATCTATTTGGTCTGGTGTAAATTGTTGCAGTGAAGCGACTAGATCCGTGAGTCGTTGATCTGGAGTGGTTTGAGGTAATGGCCGTTTATCAGCAGAACGAAAAGTTTCCGCTTCCGCATGGGAGGTATGTTGTTTCACTCGGTGACGGACGTTGTTCATTTCCTGAATTAGTCCTTGCCTTGCCAATTGGCTCAAACCAGGTAAGACTCCATCCAATTCCTCTGCTCCAGTGGCGTTACTAAAATTGTCAATAATCAATTGGGATGGACGATTAACAATCAGTAAAATAATCTGGTAGATTACCAAAACACTTAACAAACCAGCCAGTACCTTGGCTACGAAAAAAATAATAATTGTAAAGCTTTTGTCTAGCTGTTCTAATTCCGTTGCTAATTTCCCAACCTGGCTATTATCTGCTGGGGTAGATGGGTTGGAAGTTACAGTAGTGGTTGGTAGGTTAAGTTGTTCATCGCGTATGGTAACAGGAGTTTTGGCAGAACATAGGGTTGGATGCACCAATAATAAAGCGAATACTAATAAAAATCGGGCTTTCACTATTTCGATTTGCTCTGATGTGGAATCAGTATACAGTGTGCCCGAATATCATACATTGATCACTAGAAAATAGTTAGGGGTTGTTAGTTGTTAGTTGTTAGTTGTTAGTTGACGGTTGACGGTTTAATTCTTTCCTTTAATCCTGGGCGCACGCAATGCGCCCCTACTTTTGGGCGCACGCAATGCGCCCCTACTTCTTCACTCCCTCACTCCATCACTCCATCACTCCTTCCATCCTCCTCAAGGGAGGAGTCATGTAGTTGTATCGCAGATAAATTCCTCCCACAACGAAGAAAATAATCAACAATGTGCCAATACCTAGGGGATTGGGAAGCCAGAAGACTGCTTCTATGTGGTTAATTTCTCCTGGATTAAGATGCCAAATAAGCTGATTTTTTTGTTTTTCGGGTTGGGGTGCGTCTTCTGTAGTGGGAATATTATTTGCTCCCCAAGGAGTTTTCAAGCTAAATTCTAAATCGAGAATGGAGCCAGCATTGGACAAAACGTTACCTTGACTGGAAATCAGAGCTAGCGATCGCAAGTCTAAATCATACACTAAACGATCCTGTTCTGCGAAGAAGAAGTTTTTCTGAACTAAATTTAAGTTTGATTCTAACTTGGGAATTTCCTCTTCAATATTTGTCTCATCTGCCTGCATGGGTTCATTCCCATTGGGGTTAAAAAATTGGTTAAATTTAGTTTGCAATTCCTCCCCATTGCTGAAGGGTATGCGGACAATCACTTCTTCCCGGGAAATCCGCTGGATTTTACCTTCTATCTTCTGGGCGCGACGTTCGATGCTATTTAACCACTCATAGACGGTTTCACCACTAAAACTGGTTAGCCTTTCTCCTAGTGTAATATGTTGCACCAATTCCCCACTATTGGAGTTGTCAAAGTTGACACCCACATCATATTTGACACAACCAGACAGTAGTAAGGATGCTAATACAAAGACAATTGCATATCTCACCGGCAATAAGCTTTTCAATTTTGCCAACCATTTCATGATCATCTATCCTCCTAATCATTGAAAAATAACCGTGCTGCTATATAAAGTTGGGGTAATGGCAAGCCACCTTGCAAGAATTAAAATATAAGCGCTATTTGCAGTTAATTTTACTGGTTTTAAGGACTCAAGATTTACCGCACCTAAATTTTGTACAACTTAACTATCAAAAATCCTGGTAATCTCTAGTTTCTTTTCAGATTTGCACCAACCCCTGAACTTCTATCCAGAGGGGTTTTTGCCTTTAACAGATATTGTTGTCTTAATATTTCTTAACTTAGTCCTTAAAACCTTTATCTTTACTGGTGTGGAGCTAGCAAACAGGACAAACTAAAAACATATTCATAGGACTTACGCAAAATTCACGTAATTACGTCATTACGAGCGGTAGCGACGTAATCGCCTAAAACTCTGGGATTGCTTCCCTACACTACGTTTCGGTCGCAATGACAAATGTTGCTTGCGTAAGTCCTGATTCAAACAGATTAAACCTAAAAAAGCAGGAGAAAAGATTATGTTTGCAGCATTTGTTGTTTTAGCTCGTAAATCTTTCGGTCAAAAACAGTTCAATCGGGTGCGTGGAAAATTGATAGCTTTGCACGTTCAGACGATTACTCATTTTTGCGATCGCTTTGATATTGATAATACCACCCGTCAGCATTTAATTCGATTAGCTCGTGAAAATGGCAAGCGATTGGGTTTACTTGCTTGAAGTGTTAGTTGTTAGTTGTTAGTTGATGGTTGACAGCTTAGGTGTAGGAGCCGCACTTGAGATATATTTTCATGCTTGGTTGTGGGATTTTCCTGTGGGAGACTAGCTTGAAAATAGTTAATCAGCGCTCAGTAGGGGCGCATTGCGTGCGCCCTTGAGGAGTTAGTCACAAAGCCTTTTCATAGGCAGGTTGTGTACAAACGTTCATGTAGACGCGCGAAGCGCGGCTTCTCGCAGAGTGGGGCTAACTTGAAAATAGTTAATCAGCGCTCAGTAGGGGCGCATTGCGTGCGCCCTTGAAGAATTAGTTACAAAGCATTTTCATAGGCAGGTTGTGGGATTTTCCCCTGGGGGCTATCTTGAAACCCGAAATTTAAATAACTTAAGTCTCGACCTTAAGTTAGCACCTTAACACCTTTATCTTTACTGGCACAGACTCAAATGGGGAGTCAACATACAAGTACTGCTGTATACATTACGAACAACACTCAATACCTGAACCAGAAGAAATACACATATTTTTTATAAATTGAGGTAACTAACCATGACAGAATCTGTTATTAACCCCATTGAAGCTCCCCAAGTAACCCAACAATTATCAGAAAACATTATTCTCACCACCGTAGATGACTTATATAACTGGGCGAAAATGTCTAGTTTATACCCACTGATGTTTGGTACAGCTTGCTGCTTTATGGAATTCATGGCAGCTTATGCTTCTCGTTTTGACTTAGAGCGATATGGGATGATTCCCCGTGCTACTCCCCGACAGGCAGATTTATTAATTACTGCCGGTACAATCACCATGAAATATGCTCCCAACTTGGTGCGGCTTTATGAGCAAATGCCAGAACCCAAGTATGTAATTGCCATGGGAGCTTGTACAATTACCGGGGGAATGTTTAGTATGGACTCTCCTAGTGCTGTCCGTGGTGTAGATAAGTTGATCCCTGTGGATGTTTATATACCGGGATGTCCTCCTAGACCAGAAGCCGTAATTGATGGGATTATTAAACTGCGGAAAAAGATTGCTAATCAAAGTCTGCAAGAAGTGTCCCAACTCCAACAAACCCACCGTTACTACACCACTCCCCATCAGATGAAAGTAGTTTCTCCCGTTCATGATGGGCAATATTTGCTGAGTCAGACGCGCCAAACTCCATCTCCAGAACTAATGCCAGGAAAGACATGGGAAATAGGGTGGGCAGAGCAGGAAACGGGTGAAGGAAAAAGTAAGTAATAAGTAGGGTTTGCTGAATAAGCGTAAAACCCTGATTAATCAAAGTGTTTCGGCTATGATTGAGGTCAACCCCTGAGCGTCAAAAATGCTAGAGTTTAGGGGGCTGGGGCTTAAAATCCTTGCATTTCTAATTTATTCTGGTACAAAAAACAAGGAAAAATAGGGATGAAACTGTTGCCTGTTGCCTATTCCCTGTTAAGAGTTCCCTGCCCCCACCATAAGACTTTTTCACCAAGCCCTATTTATGAATAACTATTGTTGTGCCTACAGATGCCCACTTATATAACCATTTTGCATGATCTGGGGCTACATTCACGCATCCATGACTAACTGGAGTCCCAAATCGACGATGCCAATATGCTCCATGAATAGCGTAGCCTCCCTGATAATACATGGTATGTGGAACATCGGGAACATCATAATCTTCCCCTTTCATTCTTGTTTTGCGGAGCTTGGTTTTAACTCTAAAAATACCTGTGCGGGTAGGTGTTTCTTTTTTACCAGTGGAAACAATCACCGCATAAACAGGTTTTTTACCTTTCCATGCAATTAATCTTTGCCGGGATAAGTTGATTTGAATCCAGGAACGATTGGATTTTTTGAGAAACTTAATTCTTCGTGATATGCGGGAGTTTTTTTTAGGAGTTTTATAAACGCTAGATGCTCTGGCTCTCGAATTTCTGTGATGTGCAAAACTTGGTTCAGCAGGGATACTAACTAGGCTTCCAGTTAAGGTGATGCCAAATAGTAACATTTTTAAAGAGCGTATTAATTGGGTAGAAATTAAATCGGTCATAGGTAGATACGTGAAAATGACTGATTTTGCCACCATTACTAAGTCTGCTAGCTTTTTATTAGCGATCGCTAATACTCTTAAGGCAACAAAACCATTTTTATTATTATAGTGACTAACTATACTTGTAAATGCCAAAATGGCTTCAATTTACAAGCTTAAGACTTAATAAAGGTTTGAGAACCCTAATTATATTTTTGTTACGGCTTTGATACTTAATTTAACTTCAAACAAAAAGTTATTTTAAATACTATGTATTTTATTCCTATAATTATTATTACGCATAAAAATTTCAACTCAAAATAAGGGGTAAAACCCCTAATCATGTCAAATGTGGCTGAATTGTTGATATTATATATAGGCTTGGAGATGGTATTTTTTTATTCCAGTTCCCTTTGGGCAATTCTTAATTTAGCAGAACGCGATCGCGGATTTTGGGCAATTTCGTCAGGTTGAGCAATAATTGGCTTTTTGGTTAATACTTTTAACAATGGTGAGTTTCTCAGGCTGTGCTTAACTAACCTGTCTTCCAGGCTGTGAAAACTAATAATGGCGATTCTGCCACCGGGGAGGAGGGATGGTGGAGCTAGCTCCAGGAAGGTTTCTAGGGACTTTAACTCATCATTCACCGCAATTCGTAAGCCTTGGAAAACCCTGGTAGCCGGGTGAATTCTGCCATGACGGTATTTACCAGGAACCCAAGAAGCGATCGCATCAGCTAATTCTGTAGTAGTGTGAAAAGGACGTTTTTCCACAATTCGCCGCGCAATTCGCCGCGAAAGTCTTTCTTCACCATAATGGAAGAAAATATCAGCCAATTCCTTTTCATCCCAGTAATTGATGATATCAGCCGCAGTTAAAGCCTGTCGTCTGTCCATTCGCATATCTAAATCAGCAGTGTGGCGAAAGCTAAAACCCCGTTCCGGTGCATCCAAATGGTAAGAACTGACCCCTAAATCGGCTATAATCCCATCAAAAGCCTCAGGAGGAAAATCATAAGCAGCAAAGTTACTCCTGATCAACTGTACCCGATCCCCAAACTCAGACAATTGTTTTCGCGCTGCTGCTAAAGCATCCTCATCTTGGTCAACAGCAGTTACTCTAACATCCGGTGCAGCCTCTAAAATTAAGCGAGAGTGCCCCCCTCCTCCCACTGTCACATCCAAGTAATGTCCCCCCGGACGAATTGCCAAACCTGTGATAACTTCCCGACTCAGGACTGGTAAATGAAAAAAATCTCCACCCCCCATGCTCTCTAACTCAAGCTCCATATAATAATTGAAGAAGTACAACAAAATAAAACATCACATACCAACCCTAACCTCTTACCCTTCTCCAACTTACATCCGTAGAGGACATTTATTGTCCCCGATCCTTTAATTTGGCATCCAAGCAATTCAATTTTACAATTTTCACAAATGGGAGAACAAGGAACCTATGGCAAGAATTGAAACCCGCACAGAACCTATGGTGCTGAACATGGGACCTCACCATCCCTCCATGCACGGGGTTTTGCGGTTAATTGTCACCTTAGATGGCGAGGATGTCATTGATTGTGAACCGGTGATTGGCTATTTACACCGGGGAATGGAAAAAATAGCAGAAAATCGCACCACCATTATGTATGTCCCCTACGTCAGCCGATGGGACTATGCTGCGGGGATGTTTAACGAAGCTGTGACGGTAAACGCACCGGAAAAATTGGCAGGGATTACCGTTCCCAAACGCGCTAGTTACATCCGGGTAATTATGCTGGAATTGAACCGCATTGCCAACCATTTGCTCTGGTTTGGTCCATTCTTGGCAGACGTTGGCGCTCAAACTCCCTTCTTTTATCAATTCCGGGAACGGGAGATGATTTATGACCTATGGGAAGCCGCTACTGGTTATCGTATGGTCAACAATAACTATTTCCGGGTTGGTGGGGTAGCTGTGGATTTACCCTATGGTTGGGTAGATAAGTGCTTGGATTTCTGTGAATATTTCTTACCCAAGATAGATGAATACGAACATCTAGTTACCGATAATCCCATCTTCCGGCGACGGGTGGAAGGTATTGGTACTATTACCCGTGACGAAGCAATTAACTGGGGACTGTCTGGTCCAATGTTAAGGGCATCTGGGGTGAAGTGGGATTTACGCAAAGTTGACCACTATGAATGTTACGATGATTTTGATTGGGATGTCCAGTGGGAAACTAGCGGTGATTGCCTCGCCCGTTACTTCGTCAGAATGCGAGAAATGCGCGAGTCTGTGAAAATTATAAAACAAGCGATCGCTGGACTTCCTGGGGGTCCCTATGAGAACTTAGAAGCCAAGCGGATGCAAGCTGGTAAAAAATCCGAATGGGATGGCTTTGATTACCAGTACGTTGCCAAAAAAGTTGCCCCTACTTTTAAAATGCCTAAAGGTGAAATCTATTCCCGGGTTGAAAGTGGGAAAGGCGAAATAGGTATTTATTTAGTGGGTGATGATAATTCTTTCCCCTGGCGGTGGAAGATTCGCGCCGCCGACTTTAACAATCTGCAAATCTTACCCCACTTACTTAAGGGCATGAAGGTAGCAGATATTGTAGTTATTTTGGGCAGTATCGATGTAATTATGGGTTCTGTGGATAGATAATATCCATGAATCTTATCTAGTAAGACGATAGGCGCGAAACTCTGTCTCTTCAGAGCTTCAGATGTAGTGCCAACGTTGGTTTTAACCAACGTCAAAAATGATAGAATTAAAGCACGTCAGTACAAGACATTAAAACCTACCGGGGGACTCTCGGAAAGTAAACGCCCAACACCTGAATCGGCAGGGTTTTAAGGAAATATCAGTACTCCCAATTGGGTAAACGTATTGAGCCTGGGAACTTGTATCTTTCAAGATAACAACATCCCTCAAGGGATACGTTGTGAATCTCCTTACTAGAAGTAAGGAGAGTGTCAAATATTGATACCATAGAGGCGTGCCTAGGTACGGCTCTATATTTTTATGAACTATATGAACGTTTGTACACAACCAAGCATGAAAATGGTTTTTTCCTAACACCTCAAGGGCGCAAGCCGCAGCGCCCCTACAAACTCCGCGCCTCCTAATTATTTTCAAGTTAGCCCCCCACGGGAAAATCCCACAACCTGCGGATCTGAAAATGCTTTGTGACTAACTCCTCAAGGGCGCACGCAATGCGCCCCTACTGCGGCTCCTACACCTAAGCTGTCAACCATTAACTAACAACTAACAACTAACAACTAACAACCATTTTCAAGCTAGCCCCACTCTGCTCCAAGCCGCGCTTCGCGCGTCTACATGAACGTTTGTACACAACCTGCAGATGAAAATACCTCAACTGCGGCTCCCACACCTAAGCTGTCAACCATCAACTAACAACTAACAACCAACAACTAACAACCAACAACTAACAACCAACAACTAATTACCAAACTTCATAGCTGTGTCAATTAATTTTTACCCAGAATTTGACCCTGATGCTACAAAGAAGGGTTTGCAAAAAATCCTCAATCGCTTGACTACAAAAATGCAGCGAGATACATTAGTCAAACAAACGACACAAAAACTCAGAGAGTCCCTGCAAGTAAATCGGGTAGTTCTATATTATTTTTACAACCAATGGCACGGTCAGGTAACATTTGAGTCATTGAGCGATGAGCAATTTTCTATTCTCGGCTCTACTGGACCAGATGATTGTTTTAATGCTGAATATGCAAATTTGTATTTAGCTGGTAGGTTCAGAGCTATTCCTGATATTGAAGTAGAAGAAATTAGTGATTGTCATCGGGATTTTCTCCGCAGTATAAATGTGCGGGCAAATTTAGTAGTACCCATCTTAATACCTAAAGGATTATGGGGTTTGTTAGTTGCACATCACTGTCAAGCATCCCATAATTGGTCAACATCAGATATTGAAATAATGCAAGCTGGAGCAAAAAAGTTAGCAACAGCACCTTGTATTTTAGAAAGTTAAGTCGTCCAATTTTAGATTTTAGATTTTGGATTTTGGATTGACCGAAAATAATGGGATACAAGCCCCGTCCTTCGCTTGACGGCTTCTTACGACAATCGCTCATGGGGGAGACCCCCAAGACCGCGTTGTCGCGCTTTTCTTGATTTTGAATATACTCTTTTAAAATTTCTAGTGGCGCACCTCCAACCGAAATAGCAAAATAACTAGGACTCCATAAAGACTGTTTGTGGGGTTTTTTATATCCAGCTTGCCCATATCTACGGCTAGAAACTCCTTTTAATGCATTAACTATTTGAGAAACAGATAGCTTGGGGGGATATTCAATTAGCGCGTGAACATGGTTCTCCTCACCGTTAAATTCAATTATTTGAAAATCCATCTTTTTAGCTACCTCTCGAAACGATTTTTCAATTAAATCAAGACTTTCAGAAGTGAATACAGACCGACGATATTTAGTAACGCAGACCAAGTGAATTTTTAAATCTGTAACACTATGTCTTTCCTTCCGAAAGTTGCTTGTCATTTATTGTAGACCAATGTATAATAATTAAACAGACCAATTATAGCATTAACTATGAAAGCTAGGTATCAGTATCGTTTCTACCCGACCGACCAACAACAGCAGCTTTTGGCTCAGTTGTTTGGTTGTGTTCGCGTAGTTTGGAATGATGCACTGGCTATTTGCAAAAAAT
>JASJDS010000206.1 GCA_030065055.1 Calothrix sp. MO_192.B10 | reverse complement strand
TAAATTGATTTGGGAAAAGGATTTGGTTTTTGAAATACCATCCCAATTTTTCGTCTTACTTGAACTGGATCTATCTCTTTACCGTATAGGTTTTGGTCGTGGTAAGTAATTAAACCCTCTAGGCGAAAAATGGGAATCAGATCGTTGAGGCGATTGTAGCAACGTAATAGAGTACTCTTGCCACATCCTGAAGGACCAATAAAAGCCGTGACTTTATTTTTGGGAATATCTAAATAAATATTTTTGACCGCTAAAAAATCGCCGTAATATACATTGACATTCTCGGTTTTGATAACTATTTCTTCGGGATAGGTTTTTGTTGATTTTGAATCCATCACAATTTAATTTATTTATTTGACTATTCATATTGGTAATTAACTATATGGTTAGGTAGTTGATTTGTATTAAAACTATACCATTAGATTCAATAGTTATTGCTTTTGACGTGCTAAATCCATAAAAGTGTTTTGCGCGCTACGTTCTGCTTCATCTGCTTGGGGATGGCGTTGGTGATAACTGCCGTCTGCTTGTAATTCCCAGGCATAGCGATTATCCGCTAACATAATTTCCAGAATTTCTTTCAGCCTATTAACCAAATTCGGTGCTTCCACTGGGGTAACTGCCTCCACCCGACGGTCTAAATTACGAGGCATCCAATCCGCACTGCCTAAATAAATTTCTGACTGTCCGTCATTGTGAAAATAGAAAATGCGAGAATGTTCGAGATATCTACCCACAATGCTAATAACTCGAATATTTTCACTAATTTGGGATAAACTAGGACGCAAACAGCAAATACCCCTGACAATTAAATCGATTTGGACTCCCGCTTGAGAAGCTTCGTATAATGTGGCAATAATTTGGGAGTCCACCAAGGAGTTCATTTTGGCAATAATCTTACCCTCTCGCCCTTGCTGGGCGCGATCGATTTCACGACGAATCAATCCCACCAGGCGATCGCGCATATTGACTGGAGCGACTAATAATTTATTGAAGGTCTTTTGTTGAGAATAACCAGTGAGAAAATTAAATAAATCGCCGAGATCTTCCCCTAACTCTTCACGACAACTTAGCAGTCCTAAGTCGGTGTAAAGTTTAGCAGTTTTAGAGTTGTAATTTCCCGTACCGATATGGACGTAGCGACGAATTTCTTCTCCTTCTCGTCTGACTACCAGTAAGATTTTAGTATGAGTTTTTAGTCCCACTAAACCATAAACCACGTGAACCCCAGCATCTTCGAGCTTTTGTGCCCAAATAATATTATTTTCTTCATCAAAACGGGCTTTTAACTCCACCAAAACTGCTACTTGTTTGCGGGCTTCTGCTGCTGCAATCAGGGCTTTAATAATAGGCGAGTCACCAGAAGTACGATACAGAGTCATTTTAATTGCCAAGACGTTGGGATCGACAGCAGCCTGGGTAATAAATAGTTCTACTGAGTCTGAGAAGGACTCGTAGGGATGATGAACTAACAAATCTCCCCGTCGAATAATCGAGAACAAGTCTTCGCTTTCGTTAAGATCGGCTAAATTTTCTTCCCTAGCTAATTTGGCGATCGCCTTAAGCCTTGGCGGTACTACGGGTTTCCAGGGAGCGTCTTTATGTTCTGGTAAGGGCAATGCCATCAAAGACATTAAATCGCCCAAGTGCATTAACCCATCGATTTCATAAACATCCCTAGCTGCGATATTCAATCCTGCCATCAAAGTTTCTCGGACAAATTGAGACGCTGAAGCTTGCAGTTCTAGCCTTACTGCACAACCCTTGAAATGACGTTTACCAATTTCCTGCTGAATTGCTAGTAATAGATCGTCGGCTTCATCTTCTTGAACGGGAAAATCTGCATCCCTAGTAATGCGAAAGAAGCTATATTCTAGAATTTCTAAACCTGGAAACAGAGACGATAAATTATGGGCAACGATCTGTTCGAGGGGTACGCCACTCCAAATAACCGGAATATCTTCGGTTGATGGTTGCAACTGGGATGGTAATTGGACAAAGCGAGGTAAAATATCGGGAACTTTAATTCGTGCAAAATGCTCTTCTTCAGTGTTGGAATTTTTAACTACCACCGCCACATTAAAGCTGAGATTGGAAATATGGGGAAATGGATGTCCTGGGTCTACTCCTAAAGGGGTAAGAATGGGAAAAACTTGTTTTTTAAAGTAATTTTGGTAGTAAAGACGCTTTTTTTTGTTTAAATCGCCGTAATTCAACAGTTTTACCCCTAATTTTTCTAGTTGAGGGCGTAGTTGTTCCTCGAAATTTTGGTGTTGCTTGGCAATCATCGGGCGCAACCGTTGTTCGAGTTCTGCTAACTGTTGTTGGGGAGTGCGTCCGTCGGGGGTTAGCTTGGCAACCCCTGCGTCTACTTGCTCCTTGAGGGTAGAAACCCGAATCATGATAAATTCATCGAGGTTGGAGCTAAAAATAGCAGTAAACTTTAAACGTTCTAACAAGGGCGTACGCTCATCTAAAGCTTCGTGCAAAACTCGGTAGTTAAACTCCAACCAACTCAGTTCTCGATTGAAATAGTATTGAGGATTACTGAGATTGATATCTGACTCGGATTTCTCGTTAGGTGACATAACTTATTGTTTATTTGATTAAAAAATTATCAATTAAAAAATCTTAAATAGTTATTAAGCTCTGAGGACGAAAAAATTGCTCGATTCGGCTGTGTTTGACTTGTCCCTGTTGGTTGGTTTGCCAGATATGTCCCCCATAGACATCCAAACAAGTTAACCAGCCTCCACCACAAGCCCAGGTATCGATACAGATTGCATGACCGAAATTAAGGGGTTGACCGTTTTTCTGGCTAGTATGTCCACAAATCATGGTTTTTCCAGAATAGTGAGGCATTGGCTGATTCAATTTCTGCCAAAACAGATGCCAATCTGATTGTTTGTTGAGGGGAAGTTGGGGAGCTAAATTAGCGTGGACAAAAATATGGTGTTCGCTTTCCCAACTATCTAAACAGATATGTTCCAGAAATTCCCAATGACGCTCGGGAATATTAGCTAGGGAAAGTTCTCGAGCGGGTAAGCTATATGAAATGAGAGTTTCAATGCCGAGGTACTCTAGTTCGTTTGAATAATTGAAATGATGACTGCGAGCTTGGAGTAATTGTACTTCGTGATTTCCTTTTAGGGGAATTAACCGATGGGTTTGAGCAAGTTGAATTAATTTTTCTATAACCCCTTGAGAATCAGGCCCTTTATTGAGATAATCACCTAAAGTGATAATGATGTCTTCTGGCTGTGGTCGAACGATCGCTAATAATCGCTCCAATGCCTGAGAACATCCATGAATATCTCCGATCGCAAGATAGCGCATGAAACTATATTTTGTTTGTCATAACCTGCTACTTTTAGTTTACCTACATTTAACGCAACTAAATTAAAAGTTTTAAGCGGCGAAAACGATCTGAATAACTCTTCATTACTTCTAATGCAAACATAGGAGTTTCTTGAACGGCAAAGAGAAACCGTTTTCGGTCTAAAGAGGCGATTTGACAATCTGTTTTGGCTTTAGCAGTGGATGTTCTGAGATGATCTGAATGAAGTAATGCTCCTTGACCAAATACATCTCCTTCTTTGATTGTTTCGACTACTTTGTCATTGATTAACATCTCTACTTCGCCTTTAATAATTCCATACATAAGTTCTCCCTCTGTGCCTTGATAAAAAATTATTTCTCCAGCACGAAAAGATTGAATGTCGGAATTCTTTTGCAGAATTTTAACGGTTTCAACAGGTTGTAACATTTTATTTCTTGTAATTCTCAGGTGAAACCATAATACATGTGATTTCTCAAAAGTTTATTAATAATGCGTTAGTTTTTGCTTTCTACAGCATTGGTTGTTGAATTAAGCTTCAGAAAACTATCAAAGGCATACCACGCTAAAACATACCAGGGTATAAATTCTAGCTGCCAGCCTTTTACGATTAACTGACGCGCAGCTAGTACCCCTAAACTCAAGGGAAATAAAAATCTCAGATCGATCGCATCATCGGTGGCTGTTTTAACTCGTTGGTTGAGATCGCTGGCTGTTTTGATAACTGCTGCTGCACTGGAAGAATTAGATGTCGATCTTCCTGACTCTTGGGCTATCTCAACTAAATTTACGCCTAAATCTTGCAAAACTGTAAGCATATCTTGGCTACTTAATAGTTCCCTACCGTGGAGTACGGTAATACTGCCAGTCGGGATGTTATTTTTCACCCGATAAATCTCCAGACGTGCTTTCAGTGCATTAACCAGAGGTACTATTTTCTGCTGTTGACGATGAGCAGGGATAACTCGTAAGCGAACTCTTCCAGGGGTTTGACTGATAATTTGTGCTTCAAGAGAAAACAGATTTTGGTTTTCTACGATTGAGGTTTGCTGAGGAATTTTATCGTTATTTGCGATCGCCATTACTCCCCTACCTACTAAAAATTAACAATAAGTAATAATCTAATCTTCTTCAAAATAGCCATCTGCTGATTCAAGAATCGATCGCGCCTCTTGTTCTGTCAATTCTGCTTTAACTTCCGCTACTAAATCCTCTAATACCTCCCCGGTTTCCGCGATCGCGCTTCTACTTTTCTTATAGGCAACAATTCCCCCTTTAATCAGAGCTTTCGCTACGGGTTTGCTAGCTTTGGCTACAGCAGGAATTAGAACTGGTGCTAAGACAACTGCGCCGACTCCTGCTGCAATCCCAGGAATTCCCAGATCTTCAAACAAATCGCCCATTTTCAATACCATTTTGAATCTCCTTGCTATTAGTGTTGAAGCGTAATTACTCTGCTATTTTCATTATCGTGATATTTTAGCAATTGTTCTTTTTATGTAAAGAAATAAATAAATTAACTAGCAACCCCGAATCAATGAAAGTGATAATCATTAGCTGATATTTTGTCATCTACCTCGGCGATTGATAACTTCTTATTCTATTTCCTCTAGATTTAGCAAGGGTTCACCAGAAGCTACTATCTTGGTTCTAATCTGGCGTATGCTCTGCCCTAGTTTGCTTTCCTTAGACTGATTCTGCTTCTGTATCTGAAGTATCGCTTGTGATTGTCTCTATTTTTGAAGTTAAAGAATTTGACTCGGCTGAAGTTTCGTCACCAGGCAAAGACGTGTCATTTAGATCGGATTTTGTTACTGTTTCTTCTTGTTCGGGGATAGTTGGACTTTCAGATTCATCAACTTTGCCGTTGCTATCATTTAAAACTACTTTTTCTCGAGGGGAGGCAGAGAGAAATTCTGAATCGTATAAAATTACTACAGAGTTACTCTTGGTTTTGAAGCGCACATCGATAATTCTGCTATCTTGCTCTAGTAAGCCTTTCAGTTCTTGAGCATAGTTGCGATTTCGACTGAGTATGGGTACTCGCAAGCGAATACGTCCAGGAATTTGATGAATAATTTCGTAGTCAGTTTCTATTACTGTGAGGAAAGGCAATATCTCTGCTGCTACTATCTCAGTTGGGGAACCCGAGCTGGCTAGAGATAAGTCAAGAGCTTCTGATTCTTCTGTAACCCAATCTATGATTTCGCGAGTAACCCCTGCTGCCAGAATATAAGTCAAGATAGATTTCCAGCCAGATACTTGCAAACCCCTGGCAACTCCCAAACCCACTAACGGAGGAACGAGGGCAAATAATCTACCATAAGTTATGGCGTGAGATTCGCCTGTGGATTGAGCGATCGCCTTTACGGGTGTTGCGATCGCGCCCAAGGATTGTAGTGAGTCTGTCAATTGCTCGACTGAGATTGCGTCGGGATCGAATGTTACTACTAGGCTGTTACTTGTTTGTTTGATTTGAACTGCATCAATGCCCGCTTGCTGTCGTAAATATTGAGCTATCCTTGGTAAAAACTCGCGAGCATCACTGTTTTTAAGACGTAGCCTTACTCTACCCTTGACAGCATGAACTATTTCCAACTCTACATTTGTAGAAGATTTTGTACTAATATTCATTGCCATCAACTAGATACTTAGATAGAGTTTAAACCTTTTACATTAGCTAATCTTGTAGTTAACTAACCGCCTGCTTCTGCTTCTGCTAATTTTTCAGCTTCGCTTTCAGCCAATTCAGCTTTGGCTTCGGCTACGATATCTTCCAGAGTTTCACCGACTTCTGCAATTACACCTTTGCCTTTTTCATAGAGGACAATTCCGCCTTTAATAGTAGCTTTAGCTAAAGGTTTACCAACTTTACCAGCAGCTACGGGAACTAAAACTGGAAGTAAGACAATAGCAGCAATTCCAGGAACGCCAAGATCTTCTGCTAGATCTTCGATGTCGGGCATAAAGTTTTTGAGAGCCATATTTCTTCCCTCCTCTTAATCCTGAATTAATCTCTACTACCTTTAGTTTAGCGTATTTGTTCTATCTCAATTGACGCGGAAAAAAAAAGCTTCTAAAAAGCAATTTTTGTTTACGAAACTTTAATTTTTCCTTCCTAATTATGGTGAAGCTATGAAACAAAAAAAATAAAAAAATAGGCGATATTTAAACTTGGCTACAGTTTAAGCGATCCCCCCCCCCTTTAAATCTGGATAATATCTGAAATTTCAAATATTTTCTACTCTCAAGCAAATAAATCAATTTTTTAATAGATTTTCCGAAATAATTCCTAATAAAAACCTTAAAAAAAGTTGAGCCGACAAATTTTAGTTATAAAGCTCAAGGTAAAATCAAGGTAAAGATTGTAAATGAGTTCAAATTTATGAATGATGTCAACAGTCAAGGAAGGAGAACGAAAGTAGTTTATCCTCCCGATCCTACTGATTCATCTCTCTTGACTTCTATATATAGTATTGAGATTGAAGAAAATGAAGAAGTGGAGTGGCAATGGTTAGAGCTGCCTGATGGGAATAAAGTAGTAACTAACTACAAAATTATTAGTCAACCAGAAAAAAACTAAAAGTTATTAAGATTGGGTTAATTAATTGTTAACAAGTGGTTAATATGTAAGAGTTAATTTATTTTAGATTGGGGAGTAAAGTTATGAATAAATCTACATTTCTCTCAGAAGTTGCTCCCACACTAAACAGTGAAATTGTTGTCAAGGTAGATAATGTCTCGGTTTTTTACGGAGACTTCTTAGCAGTTCGCGATGTTTCTTTAGAAATTCCCAAAAATAATATTGTTGCTTTCATTGGTCCTTCTGGTTGTGGTAAGAGTACCATGCTGCGATGTTTCAACCGCATGAATGAACTAATACCAGAGACGAAAGTTGTAGGTAAAATAACTTTCTACGGAACCGATATCTATGGAACTGAGGTTGATGCGATTGGCGTGCGCCGTAAGATTGGTATGGTATTTCAAAAACCCAATCCTTTCCCCAAATCTATTTACAACAATATTGCCTATGGTGCTTGGGTCAATCATTATCGTGGCAATATGGATGAATTAGTAGAGCGATCGCTGCGTCGGGCTTTCTTGTGGGATGAAGTCAAAGACAAACTCAAACAGAGCGGTTTGGCTCTTTCTGGCGGACAACAACAGCGTTTGTGTATTGCTAGAGCCATTGCTATTAAACCCGAAATTTTGTTGATGGACGAACCTTGTTCGGCTCTCGATCCGATCTCGACGTTGAAGATTGAAGAGATGATGAACGAACTAAAGAAAAAGTACACGATCGTGATTGTTACTCACAATATGCAGCAAGCTGCACGCATCTCTGACTTAACTGGTTTTTTTAATGTCGATACTAACGATAAAGGAGATAAAACTGGTTATCTGGTTGAATACGCTCCTACCAAGACGATTTTTGAAACCCCCCAACAGCAAGCTACTAAAGACTATGTTAGCGGACGTTTCAGTTGAACGATTTCGATTTTGGGGATTTAGATGTAAATCCCATTTGTTGAACTATTAAGATTAATTTAAAAATCTGTTTTTAATTTGGCAAAATACGATTAAAATCATAATTTCATGACATTATAATCGGGTTATATCTAAGCCAAGAAATTTTTAATTTTGTATTATAACTGAATTTTATACAAACAATAATATGGACTAAATAGTTGATGGAGAAAACAGTATTAAAAGAAGCCAAAAGATTAAAATTTCTTTATCAACTTAGTCAAGAAAATAATTGGAATATTTTGCCTAAGTGTCCTAAAGAAACTTGGAAGCTAACTGAAGCTGATTCAAGATGGATTTTAAGTATAAAAAATATTCCCCAACTGTACTTGAATTCAGAAGAAGCGATCGCTTTTTTAGCTGTGCGGGCAAGAGTATTTGGCGACAGAAAATGATTGTTCGATTATTGTAGTTAATCAGCCATCATCCTCTCCTCAACAAGAATTAGTAGAAGACTTACTGGCTGTTTTCTTGTCGCTTATACGGGCAAAGAAATTACAAGAAAAACTTAACCAAAGATTTAAAGAAAAACCTTGACATAAATACCCAAAATCTCACAAAATATCAGAAAGTTCAGTGTTAACGCTTCCAAAATGCTTTTGGGATTCCGCACCAAGTTAAAGCTCAATCAATCATAGCGTAAGCTGATGGCGCAACACACTGGATACAGTCGTTGGGTTGACAATTTGTATGGTTCGGAATTAGATATTGTCGATCGCTTTTTTCCGAGCAGCAAAACTTGCTCCAATTGCCAAGATATCAAACAGGATTTAACCCTCTCAGATAGATGGTTTACCTGTAATAATTGTGGGGGATTTAACCATCGCGATTTGAACGCTAGTATTAATTTAGCTAGCTATGCGGACGGCTTGTCCGTGAAAGTTTGTGGAGTAGATAACGCCGACGTTACTACTGTGAAGCAAAAAATAAAGAGTAACTAATCTAGTCTGTCTAGGTTTGTCTATGATTTATGAAGCAGTTAACTGCTATCAATAATTAGACAATTGAATTAACTTAAAACGACAAAATAAATCGAGCGACATATAAATAAATCAGAACACCACCAACATCGCCTTATTCAAGCGCACCGCTTTTCATACAAAAGCCGGACGGACGTGTGCGCATGGTTACCGACCTTCGCTACCTCAATGCAAAAACAGTTAGGGATAATTATGCACTACCCAGGATTGACGACATTCTACCTCATTTAGCTGGAAACCGGTATTTCACCAAAATGGATATCCGCTCTGGCTATTACAACATAGAAATTGAGGAAAAAGATAAAGAGAAAACGGCTTTTTCAACACCTTTTGGCCTATTTGAATATAATAGGATGGTACAAGGGGCGAAGACGTCAGCAGCTACTTTCCAGAGATGCATGGAAAACGTTCTTAAACCGCTGCTCTACGAAGGAGTCATAGCATTTCTGGATGACGTCATAATCTACTCTAAGACAGTAGAGGAACATTTGGCACTTTTGGATCGAGCATTGAAGTTGATGCACGAAGCTGGATTGAAGATCCACCCAGGAAAATGTACTATCCTAGCGAAGGAAATTTTGTATCTTGGACACACCATCACGGAATTTGGGATTCAAGCTAACCCGGAAAAAACAGCTTGCCTAAAGGAATGGCCGGAAATCAAGAATGTTAAGGATTTGATGAGTTTTTTAGGATTTTGTGGGTATTTTAGGCGACATATCCCACATTTTTCTGCTATTGCAAAGCCTTTAGTGGCATTGACACAGGGTGTGAAGTATAGTCCAAAAGACCCATTTGGACCACCTACCAAGCATCCAGCTTTACAAAGGGACATCACCAGTGAATGGACACCAGAATGTCAACAAGCGAGGGAGAAGCTAATCGAGTGCTTAACTAATCCACCGCTTCTTGCATTCCCTGATATGAGTAAAACTTGCCAAAGGGTGGATGGGCTCCCTATAATGGCGAGTTTAACAGGTGGCAGTGGGTCCGCAAGGGTCCGGGGGCACGCTAAACTCACTCATATAGCGCATGGGAGATGCTGAAGGCCCACGTGTCTAGCGAGCTGTGAGTACACAGCACTGTGGTACCACCTAGTCGGCGCGTTGGTCGGTCCGAGAACAGGCACGGTGGTCAACGCGTGGTACGTGGATGACAGTCCACACCTAAGCTGCTGGATGGATCCAGTGGTGAACAGGCAAGGCCGGTGGAAACGGTCAAAGGTCAATGCTCAGTTAACATTGGGTGGCATGAACCCACATTGGCTCAGACCGTCGGATGCGCTTGGGGTGTTCGTGAAGCCCAGGGATGGCTACGGTGTGGGATCCCAGGTGGACAGGCACAAAGAGATGTCTGTGGCCACTGTAAGTGGATGGCCCCCCGAGTCATGGCCCTTTGGTATGAGGTGGATCGGGCATCTCGACCGTAGTCGCTATCGACTGGGTCACCGGCCGGTCAGTGTCCTTGGAGCGGCAC
>JASJDS010000034.1 GCA_030065055.1 Calothrix sp. MO_192.B10 | reverse complement strand
TTTTCCAACCCCCGGTTTAAAATTACTCGCCCACTAGCATGATCTCTTGTAGTTTGGTATCCGCATTCAGGACAAGCATGGAATCGTTGACTGAGTTTCTTCTACGGTTATTTCAGTTATCAGTTATCAGTTATCAGTTAAGCCCAATAAAGCACCTGGAAATCAATTCTGACATCTTGTAATCCTCGTATTAATACTGATTTTTAATGTGATTAATAAACATATGTTTTGATCAACAACAGGAAAAATTAGGTTTTTTAGCCTGCGTGGTTGCCGCGCTACGCTCGCAAGGCTTTGTTTGTATTATAGCCTCACCCTTCTAGGATGCAGGTGCAAGATATGAGCAGGGGCGCGATTACACTCCCGCAACGAATGAAAGAAACACAACATCCTCTTACCCTATTCCCTATTCCCTGTTCCCTGTTCCCTGTGTTTCTTAGGAGCACCTACCAGAATTAATTGCAAAATTTTTCTAATATGTTGCGAAGTTTAAAGAGTGGTTAACTTAAGTTAAAGGGGGGTTACAGCATCTGCTTTCATTTGATAAATTAATAATCAAGACACCAGACAAGGCACAACAAAACAAACCAACAAGTAAAGGCTAGTGAAATAGGTGTCTCCCCTCAGTAGCCTAACCAAGTCAAAGCATATACTGAATTAAGTGGCAATTTCCATCAGTATATGATGGTCAGCCAAATCCCAAAGCGGAAAAACATTAATATGCTGACTTGGATCGAGATAATGTCAACCTATTTGTAAGTTTTTCCATCTATTTCTTCTATTACTTACTTAACGATAAGAACAATTTGCTCACTAATGAATTTACCGAACCTGGTCGCATTCGACCAGGTTTTCGAGTATTTTTATATACATTACCTGAATTGTTAATTGCAACACAGAATAGAATAGAAAAGCTAGTACCGAGTACTAGTGTATGGATGTATGAGGAGTTGAAATATTTTCAATTGGACTTTTTTGTCATCCTTAGTTTATCTACATTGTTCTGTACTACATAGATACTATCTGGATACTGTGTTGGTTAACATATATGGCAAGTAATCAATTATTGAAGCAAATAATTACATTGACTTTATTAGCTGGATTCTCTTTTTCCTGTTCTTCAAATCCCAATACGGAAAAGACTAAGGCACCAGATGCTAATGCTTCCCAAACATCAGATCCTCATATTATTTATGGGAATTTAATGATTAATGAGAAATCAGATTATTTAATGATTCCGGTTGATGTGGCGACGGGAAATCAGGAAGGAAATTTTTTATTTGGTTCTTCTCGTTATTCTGGTAAAAATGGGAAAGTCAAACCTTATAATATTATTTTTTATTCTAAAAAAGATGGGAAAGCTCATATTTTATTAAATAAAAAAGCCCTAATCAATGATTTTCAATTACTAGAATACAAACAGGAATCTGGCAAACCACCAAAAAGATTTTGGTTTTACAAAATTATTGAAAAAGATACCAATGGCAATAAACAACTAGATTCTCAAGATGCTACAGTTGGCTACATATCTGATTTGTCAGGGAAAAATCTCAAACAAATTACTCCCAGCGATACTAAAATTATGAATTGGAATGTGATTCAGAGTATTGGTGCTATGTTTATCAAAATTATTAGAGATTCTGATAACGATAACAGGTTTACAGAAAAAGATAGAACGGCTTTTATCAAAATTAATATAGATAATCCTGAAATTGGTAAAGAGATAATTAGCAATCAATTAGAAAAAGAAATTCAATTGCATATAGTAAAGTAGTACTTATGTATTTGTTGCAGGCAGTCATTTCAGTTATCAGTTATCAGTTATCAGTTATCAGTTACCCCATCGATGAATCGAGGGGCTTGAGAACAAGGAAAACATTTTTGACTCTCCACGGATAAATCCGGGGGCTTGTATCCAGTTTATTTTTCGGTCAGGTATGTGGGATTAACCCTGATTTTTCGTTTTATTGACAAGCATATATGTTTATTAATAACAGCAAAAATCAGTATTAATACGAAGCGTGCAAGATGTCAGCTAACGCGTCTATCTTGCGTCGCCATAACTGTACTTACATTATCTGTGCGTCATTCCTGTAAATACAATACGGTTCAGTTAAGAAGAATGGTAGGTTGGGTTGAGCGATAGGGAAACCCAACAAACCTTTGATAAGGTTGGGTTGCGTTCCTTAACCCAAACTACGCCAGTTGGGTAAGTCCTATTATTGAGAAATGGATAATACCCAATCTTTTAACAGTGGGTTTACCTTATCTGGAACTTCATCATGGGGACAATGACCAGCTGTGAGAAAATGCTCAGTAAGCTGGGGATAATATTGGCGAAATTTTTGGGAACGTTCTTTGGTATTCATCCAAGGATCTCCCTCTCCCCATAATAGTAATAAGGGACAAATTAGTTGCTTGAGTAATACATCATTTTTTTCGCCCTGGGGAGTGCTAAACACGGAACAAAACACATCAAACGCACCTTTATCACCAGATGGACGACGAATATCTGCTACTAGTTGGCCAGTAATTGCACTGTGGTCAATATAAACTTTTTTCAGAGTGCGGCGAATTACCCAAGGTTGACGGATATATTGGAAGAGGAGAAATTGAGATAATCTTTGACGGAAAGTCCACCGGAGAAAGTTACCGAATAGGTTTGTGGCTGGTTTGGATTTTTGGGTAGACTCTGTATTTGAAGTAGCTTGGTTGTCGCTAAAAGGGCCTGCACTGTTGAATAATACCAAACCAGCAGCCGCATCAGGGGATTGAGCCGCAACACACAAGCAAGCATAGCCACCCAGGGAATTACCTGCTAATACTGTCTTTTGACCAATAACTTCCGCAATAAAGTCATTGAGTTGATCCCGCCACAGATTACCACTGTACTGTAATTTTGGTTTTGCCGATCGCCCAAATCCTAACAAATCGATCGCCCACACTTCAAATTCGTCACACAATCCGTTAATATTCTTACGCCAGTGGTCTGTGGATGCTCCAAATCCATGCACTAATAATAAGGGTGGACGTTGGGGTTTGGGTTCTCCAGCCTTGACATAGTAGATGTTGTGACCCCGCCATTGCCAATATTCACCAGCAATAGGGTTTGTTGCAGAGATTGTGTTTACCGACATATCACAAATAATTGTTAAGTATTTTTAATAATTGTAACGGAAACTCCTCATCTATTGCTAGATGGGGTAAATCATAAATGCTAGTTGAGATTGGAGATGAACATTAATATGTCAAATCTTGAGCAAATCGAAACAGCAATTCTCACACTTTCGTCAGATGAATTTCAGCAACTCAGACAATGGTTCTTCGATTTGGATTATCAGCATTGGGACAAACAGCTAGAACAAGATATTGCAGATGGTAGGTTGGAAGCTTTAGCAGAAGAAGCAATCGCTGAGTTTGAAGCTGGACGTTGTTGAAAAATCTGATGGATAACATAAGATGGCTATAATCACCAAATCTAAACAATCACATCACAATCAAGCCCCATTTTTGCAGACGATATTATCATTTATCGAGGGAGCGATCGCTAATTTATTTCAACCCAAATGGAAGTTTTATTTTTATCTGATTCTACCTCATCCTACTGAAGCTAAAATTTTAATGCTACGGGAACAAGATGATTATTTTTTACCTTATGTTATCGTAAATAAAGTTACGTATTCTGATGATTTTTTGACAACTGTTAAGAAAGAAATAGAACAAAAGCTGGGAATTCCAGTTAATCTTTTATATTACGCTAGTAAGCACTACGATAAATCAAAACATCAAATTCACGGTATATATATATTGGAGTGGGATGGTTCCACAGAAAAGATACAATCAGGTAATTGGATTAATCTGGAAACTGTGAGAAATTTATCCTTAAAATTACCCGAACATAAATCAATTGTTGCAGAATATTTAACAGAGATTGAGAATGGTGAAATTCCAGAATTGCGTCCACCTTGGGCTAGAGTAGGTTGGTTTGATTCCGCAACTCAATGGTTGGAAGAACAATTATCAGAGTTAAACTATCAACCACTTTCTTCTATAGAATGTATTAAAAAATGGGGTATTTCTTGCATTTTGCGGGTGAATACCAGTGCAGGAAATATTTATTTGAAAGAAGCATCTACATTACCTCTTTTTTGTAATGAACCAGTAGTGACAGCCGAATTAGCAAATTTATTTCCCGAACATATTCCTACTGTCCTGAGTATCGATACTAAACGCCACTGGATGCTACTAGCTGATTTTGGAGGATCTATTGGTAGAAATGTACCCTTAAAAGAGCAAAAAGAAATTTATCGTTTACTCGCCCAAATACAAATAAAATCAGTCCAGCATATAGATAATTTATTAAATGTAGGTTGTTTAGATCGGCGTTTAGATTGGTTATCAGAGCAAGTAGATATTTTAGTAAACGATGAACAGGTGTTATCCCAGTTGCAAACATCTGATATTAAACGTTTACAACATATTGCTCCATATCTAAAAAAACTATGTCAACAATTATCTAACTATCAAATACCACAGACATTAGTTCATGGTGATTTGCATTTAGGTAATGTTGCCTTTTATAACGATAATTACCTCTTTTTTGATTGGACTGATAGCTGTATTTCCCATCCTTTCTTTGATATGTTCCAGTTATTTTTCCCCGGTGTAAATAAACGGTTTTCACCGACTTCAAGAGGCTTACGAGATGAATATTTAACCCAATGGACGGCTTATGAAACAAAGTCGCGTTTGCAAGAAGCTTGGACAATAGCCAAACCTCTGTGTGCTTTACATCATGCAATTACATACCAGCATATTGTCGCCTGTGTAGAACCAAGAGAAAAACAGGAACTTAATGGTCTACCTATTTTTCTGCGAGAATTGTTGAAATGTCCAATTGAACAGGTTACAGAATAATTGGCGTTGCTAAATTCAGGTATGAATTTATCTCACGCAGAGGCGCTCCAGGCGCAGAGATTTAGAGTTTTAAAATAAATCTCAAGTGCAACTCCCACACCTAAACTGTCAACCGTCAACTAACAACTAACAACTAACAACTATCAACGCCAAATAATCTTTCTGGAAGTTCAACGGTATGATTGCTATAGTCACCGATGAAGAATAAATGATTACAGGGAAAACGCAACTACTGGGAGTGATTGGACATCCGGTGGAACACTCACTGTCCCCAGCCATGCATAATGCCGCGATCGCAAATTTAGGGTTAGACTATATATATCTGCCGTTTCCTATTGCACCAACGAACTTGAAAACGGCTTTGGATGGCTTTGCTGCTATTGGAGTGGTGGGTTTTAGTATCACAATTCCCCACAAACAAGCAATACTACCTTTATTATCAGAAATTAGTCCCATTGCCCAAGCCGTAGGAGCAGTGAATACGGTTGTGCGTAAAGATAGTCAATGGTTAGGTACTAATACGGATGTAGACGGATTCATTTCACCATTGCGGAACTATGACCATAACTGGAGTCAGCAAGTAGCAGTGGTTTTGGGTAATGGTGGTGCTGCGAGGGCAGTGGTAGCGGGTTTAACTCAACTGGGCATCTCTCAAATTCATGTATTGGGGCGTAATGTAGAAAAATTGCAAGCATTCCAGCAGAGTTGGCAAAATTCCCCATTGTCAGTTAATTTACAAGTGCATGAATGGAAATCTTTACCAAAATTAATTTCCCAGACTAATTTACTAGTAAATACTACCCCTATAGGTATGTATCCACGGATAGGGGAGTCCCCCGTCAGTATAGAGGATATGGCAAATCTGCAACAGGGAGCGATCGCTTATGATTTGATTTATACCCCAAACCCGACGCAATTTCTCCAACAAGCACAGCAGGTAGGAGCAGTTGCCATTGATGGGTTAGAAATGTTAGTCCAACAAGGTGCGATCGCTCTCAAAATGTGGTTAAAAAGAGATAATGTACCTGTGGATATCATGCGCCAAGCACTGCAAGAGCAATTGTAGTATGAAAGAGTGTAGATGCGATCGCGTCTACACTATTCATCGAAAATTATGTCTTATTTCCTAGCGAATGAACAACTCCCGTTTAGTTAAAATTAGTAAATATCTCAGTAAACATTTACGTCACAAACCCGAACGCATTGGTATTACACTTCAGCCTGGTGGTTGGGTTGCAGTAGATGAATTATTAGCAGCTTGCAAAAAATATCAATTCCCCATTACATATACCGACTTAGAAGAAGTAGTGTATACAAATGATAAACAACGCTTCTCTTTCGATGAGACAGGTACTTTGATTCGTGCCAACCAAGGACACAGTGTAGAAATAGATTTACAGTTAGAACCTCAAGTTCCTCCAGATGTACTTTACCACGGTACAGGGGACAAATCTGTAGAATCAATTCTCAAAACAGGTTTAAGTAAAATGTCGCGCCATCACGTCCATTTATCCCTAGATATTGCCACAGCCAAAAATGTTGGTGCCAGACATGGAAAGCCAGCAGTATTTACCATAGATGCAGCAGCAATGCACACAACAGGCTTCACATTCTACTGTTCTGATAATAGAGTATGGTTAGTGGATAGCGTGCCACCCGAATATTTAAAACTTATCGCAATCAGCCGAAATCGGAAACAGTGACAATTGCGTAAGTCCTGTACATATGTAAAAAACCTACCCCTGTGAGTCCTCCCCTCCTCCCCCTTGCCATTGGTTATTTGCTAATCTTGCCAACAAGACTTTGCAGTTCCCTGAGTACAAGGTTTAATGGTTAATGGTAAAAGTATTGAGATTTGTTAACTTAAGATGATGAAGTATTGGCGAGTACTAGTGGCGTTTGTCTTAGCTGTGGTGATGTTGTTTTCTCCCTTGTCGGCAGAAGCAGCTAATAGACGTGCAGCAGGGACGAAAGCGGTTGCTAATAAAGATTTTTCTGGTAAAAATTTAATTGCGGCTGAGTTTAGCAAGCTAAATTTAGAGAATAGTAATTTTAGTAATGCCGATTTACGCGGTGTTGTGTTTAGTGGCTCCCTATTAGCTGGAGCAAACTTGCATGGTGTGGATTTCAGTAATGGTATTGCTTATCTAGTGGATTTTAAAGGAGCTGATTTCACAGATGCTGTATTGACAGAAGCCATGATGCTATACTCCAATTTTGATGATGTTGACATCACAGGTGCTGACTTTACCAATGCAGTGGTCGATGGTGTGCAATTGAAAAAACTTTGCTCCCGCGCTAGTGGAGTAAATTCTAAGACTGGGGTTTCTACCCGTGAGTCTTTAGAATGCGATCTCTAGGAAAAATTAGCAGGGTAGTCCCCCACAAGAAAATCCCACAACCTGCGGATCTGAAAATGCTTTGTGACTAACTCCTCAAGGGCGCACGCAATGCGCCCCTGCAAACTCCGCGCTGATTAATTATTTTCAAGCTCACAAAAAAATCAAATAGATGCAAATACAGCCAGAACGGTATTGCTGGAAAACTTAGACGCAAAAGTCCGGATTGGGAAATATGGTGCATATGTGGAAAAGGAGAATGGTGAAGATGTAGTTACAGCTTCCATTCCCAAAGATTTAACTCCTGCGGATCTAGATCCCGAAAAAGTAGAAACTCTTCTCAAGCAGAAAGCTTCTGGTCCAGATAAAGTGGGAATCCATCCAGAAACTGCACAACCGATTTATTTACTCATTGGTCCCTATGGTCCGTCCCTCAAACGCCACTTCCTATAACGGAGGGAACCTCCGCAACGGAGTGGCTCCCCAACCTACAATTTATGCCCATTCTGGGTTTGAAAACAGTCCCTAGGACTTATGCTTCGTTCCATGTTCTAGCCCTTTGAGGGTGGCTCCGCCAACGGACACGCTAGGACTCGAGATTTGGTAGTACTTTTCTCATCTTCCATCGGGGGATGCTTCTTTTTACCTAGAGCATCTCCCTATTTTTTGATCCGAGCTATTTGTGCGCCATGGGCAGAGGAAAAAATACGCCTTAATTTATCAGGATTTCTCACAAAATAAATGGACTGAATACGGCAAGGGACGAATTCAAAAGTCACCACATTCTGAACAATGCCCTCAAGAGAATATATTATGCCAATTTGACAGTTAACCCTAACTAATTCTAAATCGTAGTTGGGAATTAGCTTGCTGCGACGTAAAGCAATTAAAAAACGAGCAACTTTTGTAGCACCCTGCATTGGTTTGAGCAATGCCTTAACTTTACCACCACCATCGGACCAGAGAGTAATATCTGCTGTCAGTAAATCGATTAATCCTTGTAAATCTCCCTGATTACAAGCTTCGATGAATTTTCGTGTTAGCTGTTCCTGTTGTTCAAGTGAGGCATTAAAGCGAGAACGATTAGTTCCTAAGTGTTGCTTTGCACGTCTGACAATCTGACGGCAGTTAGCGGAATTTTTATGAACAATTATGCCAATTTCATCATAATCATACTCAAAAACTTCTCGCAGCAGAAATATAGCCCTTTCCACGGGAGATAATCTTTCTAGCATTACTAGAAAAGCCATTGCTAAGGAATCAGCTAATTCCACCAATTCCTTTGGTTCATCAGATTTATGAGAGACTATTGGTTCTGGCAACCAAGTTCCTACATATTGTTCCCGTTGAACCCGAACCGAGCGCAAATAATCTATACAGAGACGAGTAACAATGGTAGTTAGATAGGCTTGAGGAGATTGTATTTCTTGAAGAGAAACTTGCTGCCATTTAATGAATGTCTCCTGCACCACATCCTCGGCATCCCCAAGCTTTCCCAGCATTCGGTAAGCAATAGCTTGTAATCTGGGACGATATTGATTAAATATTTCCTGTCGATTGACTATATTTTTGCTAGCTTTACTCTCTTCATTTTTGGTGATTTTTCCCATTATCCTATTTTTTTAGGTGATTTATGAAAATAATTTTACTAATGAAGAGGGTGCAAGCATTACACCTTTATTCACATCCTGCACCACAAAATTATTGATCAAATCATTCTACTGAGTGACTACCTGGAATCATTCTTGTAGTAATGGCAATGCGATTCCAAGCATTAATAGTGGAGATTGCCATTAAAATTTGGACAATTTCATTTGAATAAAAATAACGACTAACTTGGTTATAAAGTTCATCTTTTATGGCGTTTTCAGTAATTAAAGTAACTGCCTCAGTTAAAGCTAATGCGACTCGTTCTTGTGTAGTAAAAAAAGATGTTTCTTGCCAAGCACTGAGAGCATAAAGACGTTGCTCTGTTTCTCCCGCTTTTCTTGCTTCTTGAGTGTGCATATCAATACAGAAAGCACACTTGTTGATTTGAGAAGCTCTGACTTTGATTAGGAACAATAACTTTTTGTCTAATCCACTTTGATGTAAATATTGTTCTAACCCCAACATAGCTTTGTAAGCAGCAGGTTCGACTTTGCCAAATTCAATTCTTTCCGTCATGATTTTTCTCCAGATTATGGAATCTACTAACTTAGACGAGAAAGGTATTGAATCTGTGACAGAAATTGAGAGTATTTTTCAACTCCCGTTAGGATACCGATGGCTAATCAGGGGTATCACCCTCTTTGGCAGCAGAAGGGAGCATCCCAAATTTTAAGAAATATTTCGCCAACAGCATCCATTGATACTCACGCCCGGTTATTTGGCGATCGCCGCTTAACTTAGCGGTATTCCTTCCTTTATAGTTGATAGTTGATAGTTATCGGGAAATGTGTGAGATGGAACCAAAGGAGTGGTTAAAGTGGATCTGTTCGAGTCGAGATTTGGATGAATTAGGGAAAAACTACGATCAATGGTCAGATAAGTATGAAGCCGATGTTTCTCAACTGTGGGAAGCCGTTCCCAGGACTGCGGCACTGATGCTTTCAAAGTATATTGATGATAAGCAAAGTCTAATTCTTGATTTTGGGGCTGGAACAGGTCTAGTTGGAGTTGCCTTGGCTGCCTTAGGATTTGAACAAATAGTCGGTATGGATATCTCTCCTGGGATGTTAACCATAGCGGAAGAAAAAGGGGTATATAGTTCCTTGATTTGCGGCTCAATAGGTGATGAACAATTGAGAAACTTAGACCAGGTCAGTGGTATCATTGCCACAGGAGTATTTGCCGAAAACCATGCAGGTTCAGCAGAATTAAGTAAACTTCAAGAAATTATCAAGCCTGAAGGTATTTTGGTGTTTACAGTGCGCCAAAGCTTCTTACCTGAACTGTACGAAGTCCTTAATCAACCAGAATGGACTCTTCTTGATTCCCAGGTGATGCCAATTTATGATGATCCTATCCAGCTTTTAGGATATAAAGCTTCTAAACCATTAAATTAAACAAAATTTAGTCAAAAATGAGTTCAGAATTGAAAAGACTTGAACAAGTTAACCAAGAACTAGCAATGACTTGTAATCTAAGTCGCCATGAATTGCTAGAGATGGGGGTAATTAAAGAGAGTCAAGACTTAGTTCATCGAGTTGGTGCAACAAGCGAATCTAAACAAAAACTTCCATTCACTAAGTTATATCTACCGATGGCTTTCACTGGGATCTTGGAGCCACAGAAATCAGTTGATGAGACTCACCGTGCCATCAAAATCCTATTACCTGGTACGGGAACCACCTTTTCTGTTGCTGAAACACTATGTGATATTGCCGGAACCTTTCATGGCCGCAAAAGCAAGAACCGTGGAGGTGGACGCAAAAGTAACCAAAGTTTATTAACGGAATTACTCCCCGATGGTGAGACGTTTCGTATGGCTTCATTTCCCACTGATCTTCCCCTAAATGGCATGGGTTCAAATGCGCCCTTTGATTTTGCTAGTAAAGAAGGTCTGATGGTAGTCATTCGCCATGTACACCTTGTCTTATCACTACTCTATCCTGAGCGTCCAGTTTTTATTGCTGGACGTAGTCAAGGAGGTGTGGCAGCCATACTCTATGCACAACATTATGATGACCTTGCTGGGGCAATAGCCATCAATCCACCCCATCCTGATCCAGAATTGTTTGAGTTTACCATTCAATACTTAGAGGCTCAAGCTGAAGTTCTTGCAGACCTTCTCCATGCTCCAGGTGTGACCCTACATACTCGTAGCTGGGAAGCTTATAAGACCTTTACGCCTTTGTTTAATTATCCCTCCAACCCATCACTCTCTCCGATCATGGTTTTGGTTAGCTTAGGTGATCCCTTTAATTTATTTCCTCAGTATGCCCATGCTTTGAAGGCATTTGCAGACAATGATAAAAAAACTCAATTACACATCCTCGATGCCGGGCATAATCTTTGGGATCGCAAATCACTAGATACATATCGACAAGTAATCGATTTGCAACTTCAATTCATCTTAAGCCAGTTCAATTGACACTCCCCCGCTAACCGCTCTCGCAGTGTAATGGGAGATTCTTGCTTCACAGAAACACGCTTTTTGGTACAAGTACCAACGAGTCTTACTCAGGACTTACGCAATTGTCACAATCGGTGGTTGGTGCGTGACGTTATAAGTCTTATTGCTACGTTCAAATATTTTCGCGCACCTCACGCAACGGCAATAATGCGGTCAGAGAATCTACACTGCATTTTGCCTCCCTTACAGAAAAAATATGCCATTTGCGTAAGTCCTAAGATTAATTCAAGACTGGTTCCAGCCTCTAGAGCGTCGGTCAAGAAATAAAGGTTGACAAAAAGGGATAAATATATATTCTGTAGAGGCGAAGCATTCGGATAGAAATATTGTGCGATCGCCATAAATCATTGCCCGAATGCTTCGCCTTTGTCAAAGGTTTTCTGCTTATACACAAGACGCAACATTTGTCAATAATAAATACTTGACCGACACCCTAGGCAGTTCCTTTTATTTGGCCTCAAACAGCTCAGTGAGAATCTGTAAAGCAACCTGAATCTGATCCCTATCAATAATCAGAGGTGGACAAAAGCGAATCGCCGCTTTACCACAACTAAGCAGCAATAAACCTTGATAGAAGGCTTTATCCACAATGCGATTACGCAGGTTGGGATCTAGATTACCATCAGCATCAAATACATCAATCGCCACCATTAAACCCTTACCCCGTGGCAAGGAAACCTGCTCAAATTTTTGTGACAGTTCTGTTAGACCTGCTTGCAAGACCTTTCCCATCTGATGGGCGTTATCAATCAGTTCTTTTTCTAAGAGTTCTAAGGTAACATTGGCAGCAGCACAAGCAACTGGATTACCCCCAAAGGTGGCAGCATGAGAACCAGGTGGCCAGGTCATCAATTCAGGACGAGAAAGAACAGCACCCAGAGGTAAACCACTAGCAATACCTTTAGCTAGGGTAATTATGTCTGGCATCACTCCCCAATGTTCGATGGCAAAAAGCTTGCCAGTTCGTCCCATTCCCGACTGAACCTCATCCACAATCATGAGGATACCGTAACGAGAGCAAATCTCCCGAATCCGTTCTAAGAAGCCATCCTCTGGGACAATATAACCTCCTTCCCCTTGAATAGCTTCCACAACGATAGCAGCAACCTCGTCTGGTGGCAGCACAGAGGCAAAGAGTTTGTCTTCTAGATAATCTAAACTGGCAAGGGTTCCATAGGGAATATGGGTAACATCGGGGACCAGTGGACCAAATCCTTGTCGCTGGACGATTTTGGAACCTGTTAGAGACATAGCTCCATAGGTGCGCCCGTGAAACGCACCCTGAAAGGCAATTATTCGCGATCGCTTGGTATAGTAACGAGCCAGTTTAAGAGCACCTTCAACCGATTCTGCTCCAGAATTGGTAAAACAAACACGGGCACGAAGACCATCAATAGACTCAGGAAAAGGAGCGCGTTTAGCTAGGTTTTCTGCCAGTTTAACCATCGGTTCATAATAAAAATCCGTCCCCGATATATGCACTAGATTAGCTGCTTGATTCTGTATTGCCTCAATCACTTGGGGATGACAATGACCCGTTGCTGTTACCGCAATTCCTGCGGTCAAGTCCAAAAACACATTCCCGTCTACATCTTCAACCATACACCCTTCTGCTCTAGTAGCTACTAATGGAGAACCACGAGTATAGGAAGGGGAAGCCACGGCATCATCTCGTTTAATCAGAGCTTGAGCTTTCGGTCCTGGCAAGAATGTTTTTATTTGAGGAACCCTAAGTTTAGTGAGGTTGTTGGAAATGTTAACCATTCTAATTTTTATAATGGAAAAGTAAGAGTAAATTATTGACGGATGACTTTTGAGTCAAGAGTTAGTTGATTATCTCATTATTTGTAGCGACCCGAGAACAAGACGATTTTGGGGATCTGCCGAGATACGTAGAAGCTAGACCTTTTTGATGAGCAACAGAAAAATGATAAAGACCACGATAAATCATTTCTAAAGAGATGCGATCCTTAGTACTACTACAGCGTATGATGTTGCTCGAAGATTAGGTGTATGGATAGGTGTAGAGCCAACAATGGTTTATTTACATACGGGGGCTGCTACAGGGGCAAAAAGACTAGGGATTGAAGGCGACAAGGAATGTTAGGACTAATAGATTGGTTAAAGAAAGCTGTTCGCGTTAGCGCAGCACTAGCTGCACCTTATTATCAAAAAAGTGTTAAAACAATTAAACGGTGGTTTGGAGAAATAGTAGGATATTTTGAAAGAAAAACAACCAATGGTGTTGTAGAAGGAATTAATAATAAATTGAAGTTAATAAAGCGAAGTGGATTTGGCTTCAGGAATTTTCGCAATTTTGAAATTAGAGCTTTACTTTCTTGGCATTATGATATTAATTGAGCACGTTAAGTACGCAAGAACCAATACCGACTCAGTAAGCCTTATGTTAGTGGATTCTTATGTTTCATTCAATAAGCAATGACTTCATCTCGCCGAAAAATGACCAATTCACTCCCACTCTCAAACGCTGCTGTCACTTCATGAAAATATTGCTCAAATAATGCTATCAACTCAGCATTCCCAATGTTTCCAAATTCGATCAACAAAACTTTTGGTGGAGTACCTCTGAGTAGAAAATATTCTGCAAAATCCGAATCCTTTGTAACAACCGTTCGATCTTGCTCTGTAGCAATGAGAATGATTTCATCATCTCCCAATAGATGTCCATCCTCAAAATCAGTCGTGTGAACACAATTATATCCTTGCTCTGTCAAGTATGTAGCCAACCGAGGTGGCAATTGCGTATCCACAATGAATTTCATACACTGAGTGTTCGGATGGTACGCGCATTTGCAATAAGAGCAGCGTATTTTAGACTAGCTTGAATGTCTTCTTTTTCGATATAAGGATAATCATTTAGGATTTCCTGAAAACTCATCCCCCCCGCCAATAATTCCAGCATTTGTGCCACCGAAAAGCGCATATTGCGAATGGTCGGTTTGCCATTCATTACTTTAGGATTGAGAGTTATACGATCGAGAAGTTCCATAATAATTATTTTTGCTAAAAATAACCAATCCTGCTGAATTTTTCTGACGTTTTTGGTCTAATACCTATAATAATTATACTAAAAGCCGTTAAAAGAATGTAGAATTTAGAATTTAGAATTTAGAATTGTGTTTTCCAACGGGGATTTTACCCCTACGCAAAACGCGCTGCTTGTAGAAGCAAGGGAATTTAACCCCCAAAGTTGGTTAAAAATGTCTTTGAAGAAAAACAGCGAAAACGTAGGCCAAGAAGTGCGATTCCTAACTCCTAACTCTTCTAGGGCGCAAGCCTTGCGCCCCTACTAACCTAAACATTAGCTTGTTGCCGTTGATACAGTGACCAATACAGACCTTTTTGAGACAACAACTCTGAGTGAGTACCCCTCTCAGCAATAATCCCTTTTTCCAGCACTAAAATTTGATCCGCACGTTTGAGGGGAGCAAAACGGTGGGCAATTAAGAATACGGTACGTCCCCTGGAAATGGCCTGGAGATTATGTAGTACCTGTTGCTCTGTTTCACTATCTAAGGCACTGGTGGCTTCATCCAAAATTAAAATCGGTGCGGATGAAAGAAATAACCTGGCTAGGGCAATACGTTGGCGTTGTCCACCGGATAAGGCTGTACCCCTTTCCCCCACATTTGTTTCATATCCACGGGGTAATTCACTAATAAAATCATGGGCTACGGCAAGTCTAGCGGCTTCTACTACTTGCTCGGCACTAATATCGGGATTACCCAAGGTAATGTTATCTAATATGGAACCATTAAATAAAAAGTCTTCTTGTAAAACCACCCCGATTTGTTGGCGCAGGGAGGCTAAATCTGCACTCTTAATATCAAAACCATCAATCAAAATTCTGCCAGATTCTATTTGATATAAACGTTGTAATAATTTTGACAGGGTACTTTTCCCGGAACCGCTACGCCCGACAATTCCCACAAATTGCCCTGGAGTAGCCCGGAAAGAGATACCCCTTAATACAGGCTCAGTATTGGCTCGATAGCGAAAGAATACCTGCTCAAACACAACTTCTCCCTTGAGACAGGGCAATACCAAACCCGTTCCTGGTTCTGCTTCCGGGGCAACGTTGAGAATATCACCAATCCGGTCTACTGACAGTAAGACTTGTTGTAAATTTTGCCACAACTGTACTAATCTTAACAGAGGACTAGTAACTCTTCCCGACAGCATTTGAAAGGCAATTAATTGACCCACCGTTAGCTGTTTATCTATAACTAATTTTGCCCCAAACCAGAGAATTAAGAGGGTGGAAAAATTGGTGAGGAAATCACCGATATTACTACTGATGTTAGATGTAGTAGATGCTTTAAAGCCAGTACGGATAAATCTAGCAAATAACCCTTCCCAGCGATCGCGGGCGGCTGGTTCGGCGGCATGTGCTTTGACTGAGTGGATACCGGTAACGGTTTCTACCAGAAATGATTGACTGTCAGCACTGCGGTTAAAGGTTTCGTTGAGCCAACTCCGTAAAATTGGTGTAGCAATTAGGGTCAGTGTGGCAAATAGTGGCAATACTGCCAATGCCACAAAGGTGAGGGGAATGTTGTAATAAAACATCAATGCCAGATACACCACGGCAAAGATGCTATCTAAAATCACTGTTAATGCTGTGCCGGTGAGGAACTGGCGGATTTTTTCTAATTCCTGGACTCTAGCCACAGTATCCCCTACCCGTCGCGCTTCAAAATAGGCTAGGGGTAAGCGCATCAGGTGGCGAAATAACTGTGCTGATAAGCTCAAATCTAAACGGCGGGCGGTATGGGTAAAAATAAATAGGCGCAGAATGCCCAAAATCGCCTCAAAAATCGCCACAAACAAAAGAGCGATCGCCATGACATCAAGAGTCGGCAAACTCTCTTGTACCATGACTTTATCAATCACCACTTGGGTAATCAAGGGGGTGGTTAAACCCAACAGCTGCAAGGTAAAGGAAGCTAACAGTACTTCCCCTAGTAATTTCTTATACTGCCATACTGCGGGCAAAAACCAACTGAGGCTAAATTTGTCTTGCTTTTGTAGGGGTTCTATTTGCCAGATTTTTCCATCCCAAGCTGCTTCTACCACAGATTGGGGCAAACTTTCACAACAGCTATTGGGATTGAGGGGATTAGCAATAATTAAGCGATCGCCCTGCAACCCATAAGCCACAACCCAATGATCACCTTGTTCTGCCATTCCTGACCACTTCAACAAGGCAGGAAATGACAGTTGCCGTAAATCCCCCCAACTTAGTTGTAATTTTCGCAACACAAAACCTAAATTTTCCGCCATTTCCACCACTTGTTTGGGGCTTTGTGCCCGGATTTGCCGTTGCACCCACTCCAACTTGACGGGATTATCCAATTGTTGCGCCACCATTGTTAAACAAGCCGCAGCTGTATTCCAACTGGAAACAAAGGGATAACTAAGTGGGGAATGAGAACCATAGGGATAATCTTGTTGGCGGTTTTCTGGTGGAGTTGGGCGAGAAATTACACTTGTGTTTGCCCCATGGGAGACTGTAAGGCTAGAAGGCTCTGGATCAAAATTCTCCGCCTCTTCCTCTATTTCCCTATTTTCTTCCCCTTCCCCTGGAGATTGCCAAAAATCCTCTATTTGGGGTGTAGACAATTCTGCCCATAAATCTGTATCCCAAACAACAACTACAACTTCCGTATTTGCAGCGATCGCTTTACAATCTGTGGGATAATTATTTAAATCGCCAAACCACTCACCTGGTTGCAATCTAACTAAAGGTTTACCCTGGGTTTCTTCTCGCAGGCGAACCGATCCAGATACAATTAAGAACTGGCATCCTGTGGTTGTTGTAGGCCATATTTTGGCTCCCAAATTATATTTGAGTATTTGTAAATTGTCTTTTAAGAGAGATTTTTGTGGGACAGTGAGCCAAGATAATGGTGGTTGATTCCAAGGTAGAGATGCTAGCACCCTTATATGTAAAGATTCGTCGTCACCTGCATTTATTTCATTTGCAGTTTGACCGTCAATTTTTGAGTTTTCCCTGCTAGCCATTTCTCAAACAATTCATTTTGTAGTGCTTGCTTTAATTGAGTATCTTCTAAGGACGCTGGCAGATATTGTTCTATGCGAAATAAACCATATTTACCATTCAGTTCTATTGGTCCGATTATCTTTCCTGGACTAGCAATATCAACTTCTGCTCTGAGGATATCTGGCATCTTTCCCCGGCTAATTGCTCCCATCATACCATTAACCATCCGGTCATCAGTTAATGAGTATTCCCGAGCCAGATATTCAAAGCTTGCTCCTTCTTCTATTTGAGTTTGCAGTTCTTCTGCTAATTCTTGGTTATCAACGATAATCCGTGACATTACCACTCTATCCAAAAATATTTTACGTTCAATAAAATATTCTTGCAGTTTGGATTCGGCGATCGCTGATTTCAATTTTTCTAGCTGGAAACCAAAAGTAACTGATGCATGAAAGTTATCATAATCTGTACCATTTTTTTCTAACCATTCGTAAAATTTATCTGGTTCTGTTAATTTATTTTGGAGACGAAAATCAATGATGGCCTGTTCTGTTACTGCCGGGTTAATATCAATATCATTTCTTGCTTTTATTTCTTGCTCAATTATATATTGGCGGATAATATCACCAATGAATTGACCCAATTTTCCAGAAGTTTGCAGGTATTTTACTGCTGATTCTACAGAAATACTATGGCGATCGACTGTTAATATTGTCAATTCCGATGAAGTTTTCATAAAGCAAGGAGGTCACATAATGCTCAAAAAGTATATGACTACAATTCAAATAAAATCGTATTTTAATTGACAATATTATTTATTTGAATGAAGAAAACTGTTGTGCATACATGACATTCAACAAATATACAACTCCATATCTTATGGGTATGTAGCTATGTGATAATTACCCTCCAGAGCCAAGCTAATAAAACAGCAGCGATCGCACCGATGGAGGTGTTACAAATATTCACTACTTCATTAGTTAGCCATTGATACTGCGATTGTAGGGTCGCGCCAATGACACTTTCTAAATTGGTTGCAATAAATGCTGCTAGAATGCACCAAATTATTCCCAATGAATCAATCAATCCTATTCCCCAGGCAAGTAAAGAGATAATTGTTGACGCGATCACTCCTGCCAAAGTTCCTTCTAAACTGACGGCTCCTTCTGTACCCCGTGCCACAGGTTGTAAGGTAGTAATCAAAAAAGTCCGTTTGCCATAAGCTTTACCCACTTCACTAGCGCAGGTATCGGCAAGTTTAGTACTAAAACTTGCCACATATGCCAATAACAACAGAGAACGGATAGTAAGAATGTGGGATGGAGAGATAGAAATAATCCCCCAATCAATTGTCCCTATACCCAAGGCACATAAAGCAGCTGTTAAAGCCGAACCCCAGACATTTTCTGGGCCCCTGATACCAGAACGATTCTCAGCAATGCCAGCAGCTTCTTTTTCTGCCATGCCAATGCGCGTCACCGTAGAACCAACTAGAAAATAGAACATAACCACCACATAGCCTTGCCAACTAAGGGTTGTCCAAATCAGTACACCCAAGAACCAACCATGGATTAGTCCAACGGGGGTAAGTAGTTTTTTGGGGGAAATTACCGCCACAACTAGGAGGATGGTGTTGATAACGATACCCCCAAGGGGAGCCGCCCAAGGAGCCGCCATTTGCCAGGAATTTAAATCAGATAAAAAAGCTAACATCAGCTAAATTAAGTTGAATATCAATAGAATACCTAATTCAATGGTCTACACTGAGATAGGGATCGCCCCCCATACCGTATAATTTTGACTTTTGAATACGTGATACCAAGTTGCGTTCTATCATAGTAGTTCGAGTCAATGAGATTGCTGACTACGTCGCAATGACTGGGTACTATCTTTGAATGCAACTTAGTATGACTTCCAAGGCAGGGGTACTAGATTATCAAGTATCCATGATCGCCATGACTCATATTTGTGTTTGAGAACACAAGTAAATAATTTTGACGAGGGACCCCCTAAAGGGTTCGTTAGTTACTTCAAGTCGGGGAAAGGGGATGGAGTACTAACTCACCGCGACGACGATAGTCGCTCTAGGTAGCACGAGTCGTGACCGTGGAACCAAATATACTTCCCGATCGTCACTATAGAGCTAACATGAATTTTTTATGTTTTTTAGATAAAATCTGATATTTGTAAATCAATGTTACAACAATAAAAAGCACAATAAGTTTAGATACGAATGTGTACTTTCACTTACATAAAATAGATGACAGAACAAGATTCGGAAAATATCCCATCTACATTTAGAGAATCAGTATTTAACACCCATCCCCAGATAAAAGTGCTTACATGGATGAACTTTGAGGTATTTCCGAACAGCTTCTGTGAATTCAGTAATATTTGCGACGGAGACTACTATGGGCTTATTTCTGCCAGGAGACAGGTAATTCCTGAATATCTAGATTCGATTTACGAAGGAGGCGGCAATGAGATCAGTTTCGAGATTTTAGATGATTTGAGCGAGTATCCCATCTTGGAATGGAAGGAAACCTTGTCCTTAAGGACGGGTTTTACAGATAAATTAATTAATTTAACTCAGTATATAGAACCAATTATTCCTGCTTCTAGCGGTACCCAGGTTAATAATGGCAATAACTCATCCGTTACTCCTGCTAGTCCATCGGTAACGACAAACAATAATATCCGCACCATAGAAGGAACATTACAAGCAGATACTTTTACCATTCAATCTGGCTTTGCGAAAACAGTCATCTCTGGTAATGGCAATGTTGATTTTGGTGAAGGTCCGCGAGATGTAATCGATCTTACCAATATTTCATCAAGTACAGTTAGTTTTAACTACGCCAATACTCCAGGTGGTGGAGTTGTTTATGATGCAGGTAAGGGTATTAGTCTGTTTGATGTGATTACCTTGGAGGACGGCAGTCAAATTTATTTCCAAGGTGTTGATGCAATTCAGTTTGCAGATACCACCATTGATTTATCAGTAGTACCCAATGACCCCTTATTTGGGGAACAATGGAACCTACACATGATGGGGGTTCATAATGCTTGGCGGTTTACTACGGGTAATAATGAGGTAACTATAGGGGTTGAAGACACTGGTTTGGCAGTGGATGCTAATGGTAACATCCATCCAGATGTACGCAATTCAATTCTTGATGCCAATAACTACGTTGCAGAACCTTCATATTTATCTCATGGTACATCTGCACAAAGTATTATTTCTGCCCGCAGTAATAATGGATTAGGGATTAGTGGTATTAACTGGGAATCTCCCACCTATCAGGTGGATGTAATTGGTGAAGATGCAGGAGATTTAAGTTTAGCCAATGCTACCCAGCAATTAATTAATCAGGCACAAGGTAAACCTTTAATTATTAATCTCAGTTTAACTGGCGGTGACTCGATTGAACAATTGGTTGCCAACAATTCAGATCAGGTTTTGTTCGTAATTGCCGCAGGTAATGATAATCAAGATAGTCTTTCTAGTCCCGCCAATCTTGCCCAGAATTATGATAATGTAATTGCGGTGGGTGGTGTTTGGGGCGATCGCGATTGGTTTGGTAATCCGAAAACTCCCGGAGAGCGGACATCCTATGAAGGTGGATGGGGTTCTAACTATGGAGATGGTTTAACTGGGGTAGGTGGCTCAGAAGTCCCCGCAGTTGCTGCTAATGCTAATCAATCTGGTGGTATTGATTTTGGCTACCATTACTATTCTGACGATCCGAATATAAATCCTTTCTTTGGAACTTCTGCGGCTGCTCCCCAGGTATCAGGCATTGCTTCCTTGGTATGGAGTGCAAATCCTGGGTTAACAGCTGGTGGGGTGAAAAATATTTTATCTAGTACAGCCTATGACTTGGGGACACCGGGCTATGATACAGAATATGGATATGGTTTGTTTAATGCTGATGCAGCTGTAAGGTCTGCGTTAGCTACTTCTAGAATTTAAGTATGACGAAGTACAATTGATTATAAGCTTTGTGACTAACTCCTCAAGGGCGCACGCAATGCGCCCCTACAAATGAAAATAATTTTACCAATGGCAAGGGCGCACGCAATGCGCCCCTACAATGGATCTGCCATAGGACAAATATTCTCATCACATCCGTCGTTCGGCTCTGGAAATTTCCTTCAAGATACCCTAATATTAAACCTGATGTTATTAGGTATACATTTACAATTCATCATCCATTTCTAAATCTTCATCTGTCAATGTTTGCTGGGGAATAGCGGCAATAATTGCATCAATCACTTTTGCCACTGGCAAAATCTCAATATCTAACTCAGGAAATTTTTGCCCTTTGGGTACAATTGCTCGTTTAAATCCTAATTTTGCCGCTTCTTTTAACCGCAATTCCATTTGGGATACGGAACGCACTTGTCCCCCCAATCCGACTTCTCCTATCAATACTGTACCTGGATCGACTATGCGATCGCGGAAACTTGCCACCACAGCAATTGCCACCCCCAAATCTACTGCTGGTTCTTCCACATTTAATCCCCCAGCGGAAGCGACGTAAGAATCCAACTTGGACATGGGTATGCCCACCCGCTTTTCTAATACGGCCAAAATTTGCACTAAGCGGTTATAATCTACTCCCGTGGTGGAGCGTCGGGGAGAAGCATAACTAGTGGGACTAACCAAAGCCTGTAATTCTACCACAATGGGGCGAGTCCCTTCACAAGCCACCACAATTGCCGTACCCGGAGCAGGTTCATCACGATTGCCTAAAAATAATTCACTGGGATTAGGTACTTCCCGCAATCCATGTTCCACCATCTCAAAGATACCGATTTCGTGGGTAGCTCCAAAACGATTTTTGACTGTCCGTAATAACCGATGGGAAGCGAAGCGATCGCCTTCAAAATATAACACCGTATCTACTAGGTGTTCCAAAACCTTCGGTCCAGCGATCGCCCCTTCTTTAGTAACGTGACCAACAATCAACATGGTAATATCTTCATGCTTTGCCACTTTCATCAGAGCAGCAGTACATTCCCTCACCTGGGCGACAGAACCAGGAGCAGATGTCAAGTTAGGAAAGAAAATTGTCTGAATACTGTCAATCACCGTTAAATTTGGTCGCAGAGATTCCATTTCTTTGAGAATCTCTTCTAAATTAGTTTCCGGCAAGACATATAAATCTGACGAATTAGGATCTATGGTTGCTGATTTTGCCGATTTTGTTGGTGTTACAGTAGTTTCTGATACTGGAGCCGGATTTGTCCCATTACCTTCCTCAGAGGATGATTTGGTTACTCCTAACCGCGATGCCCTTAACTTAACCTGCTGTCCCGATTCTTCCCCGGAAACGTACAGAATACGGTATTGTTGTGCCAGTTGATTGGATACTTGTAGCAATAAAGTAGATTTACCAATGCCGGGATCGCCGCCAATTAACACCATCGAACCAGGCACCACTCCACCCCCCAGCACCCGATCCAATTCTCCATACCCAGAAGTCCATCGCAGTAATTGGCGATCGCTAATTTGATCGAATCTAACCGCTGCTCTGGGTTTAGCTGGTTTATGGGAGGATTTACCAATTCCCTGTTGGGATTGCCAACCACTCACCATCCCAGTAGGCAAGTCTGTAGCTGAGTGGATCGCAACTTGCTCTTCTAAACTATTGTAAGTACCGCATGATGGACATTTCCCAAACCATTGGGCGGATTCTGCACCACATTCATTACAAACGTAATATGTTTTTGGCTTTGCCATTCTTAAATCTTATTCAATATTCTTAATTATTCCTTAATTTTTGCGATAAGCAAAAGTCTAATAATAGTAATAGTTGTGGCGTTTTTTTGTTGTATTAATGGAATGATATCTTAATATTATGATATTAAAAATTTATCATGATAAATTTTAGTTAAGGAGCATTGAGAAATTTGGAAACTCATAAAGAAAAAATTCTGGTGGTAGATGACGAAGCCAGTATTCGCCGCATTTTAGAAACGCGCCTATCCATGATTGGTTACGATGTAGTAACTGCTGGGGATGGGGAAGAAGCTTTGGATACATTCCACCAAGCTGAGCCGGATCTGGTAGTTTTGGATGTGATGATGCCCAAGCTAGATGGTTATGGGGTTTGTCAAGAATTACGTAAGGAGTCAGATGTCCCCATTATTATGCTGACTGCTTTGGGAGATGTTGCCGATCGGATTACGGGCTTAGAGTTGGGGGCTGATGACTATGTTGTCAAGCCATTTTCCCCCAAAGAATTAGAAGCCCGTATTCGTTCTGTGTTAAGGCGTGTGGATAAAATTGGAGCTTCTGGGATTCCCAGTTCCGGCGTGATTCACATTGCTAATATCAAAATTGATACCAACAAGCGTCAAGTTTACAAAGGCGACGAACGGATTCGCTTAACTGGGATGGAATTCAGCCTACTAGAATTGCTAGTCAGTCGTTCTGGAGAAGCTTTTTCTCGTTCGGAAATTTTACAGGAGGTATGGGGATATACTCCAGAACGTCACGTAGATACTCGCGTTGTTGATGTTCATATATCTCGACTGCGGGCAAAGCTAGAAGACGATCCTAGTAACCCAGAGTTAATTCTCACAGCTAGGGGTACGGGCTATCTTTTTCAGCGAATTCTGGAACCGGGAGAGGAGTAAGGAGTGAAACAGTAAAAGAGTCAAAGAGTGAAAGAGGGAAGGAATGTACTCCGCAGGAGAACCCGAAAAGTAAGAGGGTAGCAGCAATAGCGGAATCTCTCCATAGGGTGGAGTAAAGAATGAGGAGTTAAACTTAACTGTCTATTCATCATCCATAACTCATAACTCATACTCATAATTTATTTATACCCACTCACTTATTGCTTTTGTAAAATATGGCTCAACCCGATCCCAATCAAGTTCTACGTCGTTTACCCATCGTGGTTGGTAGCTTAGGTGCTTTGCTTTTGCTAGTGAATCGCTTTTTTACACCAGAACTCACCAATTCCCAAGCGCGAGGGGATGTATTGGGTGTTGTGTTAAGTGCAGTATTAATCTTGACAGGCTTAATTTGGCAACAAGTACAACCAAGAACCCCCGATACCGTAGAACTAATTGGCGAAGAAGGTTTTGATATGTCCCCAGATTTACCGCAGGCGGTGAAAACAGAATTGGCTTGGGCATCCCATTTGCTACTTACTAATACGGTAACGCGATCGCTATTGGTTGTGGTTCAAGGTAAAGTTTTGTTACGTCGCGGCATTCTGGGGAAAAAATCTGAGGTCAAACCAGGAAAAATATTACAACGGGTAGTAGAAAATCAAAAGCCTGTTTACTTAGTGGATTTAAAGGTTTATCCCGGCAGAGTAGAATTTGATTACTTGCCAGAGAATACCCAAGGAGTTATTTGTCAACCAATTGGGGATAAAGGTATATTGATTTTAGGGGCAAATGCTCCCCGCAGTTATACAAAGCAAGACGAAAAATGGATTGCCGGGATAGCTGATAAACTAGCTGTTACCCTCAGTCTAGCGGGCAGTAGTTAGAAAAGTAGATCGCTACAGATATATGCAAATTATTTATTGGCTACTCGTTGCTTTAATGGTTGTAGGTATCATTGGCTCTGTGATTCCTGCTCTTCCTGGTGCGAGTTTAATTTTGATTGCAATTATCATTTGGGGATTTGTTAAGGGTTCTTTTGCTGCAATTAGCATTCCTTTGATTGTTACATCAATAGTTTTGTTGTTGAGTATGGGAGTGGATTTTTTAGCTGGTTACTTAGGTGCGAAAAAAGCTGGTGCTAGTAAGTGGGGACAAATCGGTGCTTTTGTTGGTTTAATCTTGGGCTTTTTGGGATTTTTACCGGCTTTGCCTTTTGGCGGCCACCTGTTAGGAATGTTGCTAGGACCATTGGTAGGAGCAATAATTGCTGAATATATTTATCGCCGTCAACTGAAGGTAGCATTTAAGGCTGGCATTGGTATTATTGTCGGTACAGTTGTTGGCAATATTATTCAGGGATTATTAGCGATCGCTGCTACTATTGTATTTTTAGTCACTACCTGGTCCCAGGTATTTGCGGGTTAGTTGAAACAGCAAGAAACCTCTCCCCTAATTGCCCTTTTCAGCATAGGTGTCTCCTAGCTTGAAAATGGTTGTTAGTTGTTAGTTATTAGTTGTTAGTTGTTAGTTGATGGTTGACAGCTTAGGTGTGGGAGCCGCAGTCGAGGTATTTTCATCTGCAGGTTGTGTACAAACGTTTATGAGGGACTAGCTTGAAAATGGTTGTTAGTTGTTAGTTGTTAGTTGTTAGTTGATGGTTGACAGCTTAGGTGTGGGAGCCGCACTTGAGATATATTTTCATGCTTGGTTGTGGGATTTTCCCGTGGGGGGCTAGCTTGAAAATAGTTAACAAGGGCTCAGTAGGGGCGCATTGCGTGCGCCCTTGAGGAGTTAGTCACCCCCGCATTTTCATGGCTTGGTTGTGTACAAACGTCCATGTAGACTCGCGAAGCGTGGCTTTGAGCAGAGTGGAACTGATATCAAGTTGCGTTCTATCATAGTAGTTCGAGTCGATGGGATTGCTTCCTTACGTCGCAATGACTGGGTACTATCTTTGAATGCAACTTAGTATGACTTGTAATTAGGGGATACTTACATCCTTGGTGGTGTTGACGCAGCCTGCCCTCTGGGCTTCAAAAGTTTTTTCATCGGGACTGCTTTCTTCAATTTCAATCCCACCATAGGTATAGATACAATCGCCATACTGAAGATGACATTTCCCCATTGCCAATCTCTACCATTCTGATTTGATAGCACAGCTTCTAAAATAATTGGCGGTAATAAGATCAAGATTGGCAGTACCAAACCATAAAATATGATTCTTGGGCGGACAATTTTTGTGAATAATGCTAATATTATTCCAAAAATTATAAACGTTAAACTGTAATAAAAGCCATTATAAATGAATTGATAAGAGCCATTTAAATATAGATCCCAACCATTACCAAGAAAGCCCAAAAAGTTGCCAAAAGCAAAACCGGGATAGAAATTTAAGGCATATACATTACTGAGGCTATCTATATAAAATTTGATCTTAGAGCCATTGTAGGTAATGATGAGACGATGACTTTGATTATTAGTAAAAAAACCCGGGATCATAAGTTGTGGTTTACTGCCATTTTCTCCCGTAATTGGTGTTCGCAGCCTCAAGGCTAGATCGGCTCCGTCCTGTGACAAAGTAAAATTACGTTTGTGAGCATCTTGAGAAAATGAAATAATTCTAGCTGGCCCTGTTTGAGATATTTGTGCTGTAGCAAATGTGGTACTGAGAGTAAATTGGGAGCGACGGCGAATTTTTTCGGTGATGGAGGTGGCTGGAGATGAAGTTTTTAGCCATCGTTCGCCAGATAAAAAAACACCCCTAGTGTCTTCAGCTGTTCCAGGTTTTCCTTGCCAAGATAACTGGGGTGAGTTTCCGGTAATATCAATAAAATTATCTTTGCCTGTAAATTGATAAGCAGTTATCAAAGCAGGATTTTTTGCCGACAATAATCTGTTTTGGTCAAAGGCATTTGCTACCTCCGTTGGTGAAATAGCCCGATCTGCGATCGCTAAGGATGAAATAGAACCTCGCCAAGGTCTATCTCCCGTGGCTTCATTCCCTAGTTGCAAAGAAAACTGAGTATCCCAATTACTCAAACTAGTGGCAACTGGTAAACTCACAGCGATCGCTAAACATAATCCCATATAGGCGATCGCAGTTATTGTCAAATTCCTAACAGATAGTGAATTCCGAATTTTTTCTATTAACCGCCAACCAGAATTGATGATTTTATATTTCCATAAGTGAAAGCACAAAAATCCAACTAATCCACCTATACTATTATTAACGATATCTGCTATTGTTGAAGCCCTGGAAGGTAGTAATATTTGGAGAGTTTCTACTGTAAAAGATAAACTAGCACTGGCTATAAAAGTGATTAATATTAGTCCAACAATACTCGTTCTATACTTATTGATTAATGTACTTAAACCAAAACCAAAAGGGATAAATAATAAAACATTATTTACAGCATCATTGATATTAGTTGGATGACGGAATGCATGGGTAAAATTGGTAATTTCATGAGCAAGACTTCGGGAAAAGTTAAAAGGAAATAAAGTAGCAATTACTATTATTGTAACACTAAAAATAACTATAAATGGAGACCATTTATCAAAGAAATTATACAATTTATGTGTTGATATCCTGCTCATTCTTTGTCCTGTTTTCATAATTTATTGTTTGCCAATAAATTTAACTAGTGTGGTTTATTCTAACTAACTTATCTTTTATTTCACATCTATCAATATGAAGATAAGTTTTTCAGTGTATAATCAGTATCTCAAAATTTATTTCTAATATCTTTCACAACAAAATATAGTCATTTACATCTATATATTGAACTGATTATAATTTGATTAGCAATACTGTTATTCTCCACAATTAGGTGTTAAATTATACTTCTACATATATCTTAAATTTAATTAAATAATTACCAAAATTTACCTACTTCATTATCTCTTCATTAAATCTTGACATCAGATTCAATGAAAATAACCATGAAAAGACAAGTTGAATCAAACCGTGGGATTGCGATTGATATTGGAACAGCTTAAACCAAGTCTATTTTGCAACCCATATTTTTTTCTTGATTGGTTTTTATCCCTAAATCCGATCTTGCTGTTACCTGTTACCAGTGAAGCGTTCCCTGCCTTTTGGAATACTCCAGGTCTAGAGTTGGGCGAGGTTTAATTGCAAAAAAATTCAGGAATTAACTGATTAGGGGTAATTAACCTTGCTATATAATACATAACAAACGTGATAGTGAGGATGTAGAAGCTATGCGTGATGATTTGCAGGGTTTAGAGATTAATCCACAAGAATTACGATATCTTACCAATTTACCTGTTAAATATGAGTTACCAAAAATCACGAAGAGTTTGCAAAAAAAAGCTAGGCAGTGGATGATTAAACTTCAGGGTTCAGAGGGTCCCACCGCTATATTCTTGGGGTTATCTTTATGTGTTGTCATCTACTTAATTTTTGAATTAATTATTAATTTATTGGTTATGTGGCTGCTTCTACCTCCAATCCCATCATGGATGTTACTAATATTATCTGCTTGTTTCTTTTTTTATGGTACTAAATTATTTTTGTATTTACTATGGAAGCATAGACAAAAAATTCTGGATGTCAATATGACTACTTCCTTAGAAACTTTGTTAAGGGATGTAGACAGATATAATACTGTGATCAAATCTATTGATATTAATGACCAGATAGAAGCGGCAGGTAATACAGAAGTTATGATTCAAAATAGAGAAAAAGTTATTGAAGCCTTACAAATGACGAGGATAGAGTTGGTCAGGGCATTAAAAACAGAAAAAATTCTCAGAGAAAATAAAAAGTTTATTATTAATAATAGTGAGTTATTTATAGATAACTTAACCAACTTAACAGCAACATATGTAACAGAAAAAGCTAGCGAGCATGGACGATTTCTCAATGAAGCATTACGGATTACCCTCGAAGTCCAAGATGAAATGAAAAAATTACAAAGCCAGCGTTAAATTTAGTCCACTCCTGGTAGAGCTAAAAAGGAGTCTTGTTATATTTGACTATATTTTTAGTCACTATACGTAATTTCAGATTAGGATTTAATATAAAAAATTGTACCTCCAAGCTCAGAGCAGGCTGACACCAAGGAAACTATGAATTGGCAAGAGATATCCGGTAACTGGGTGATTTTACCCCGCAAACCCATTGGCATTATCCATTTTTTGGGAGGTGCATTTGTGGGTTCCGCACCCCATGTTACCTATCGACTGTTACTAGAATATCTTGCGGCTCAGGGGTTTGTTGTAATTGCGACTTCATTTGTCAATAGTCTAGATCATGTTGCGATCGCCGAGCAAGTCCTGCTTAACTTTGAAAGGGCATTGGTACGCTTAGAAGAAAGATCCATCATTGGTAAAGGCTATCTCCCCATTTACGGCGTTGGACACAGCATGGGTTGTAAACTACACCTACTCATTGGCAGCCTTTTTCCCGTAAATAGAGCGGGTAATATTTTCCTCTCATTCAATAACTATGCCGCTAGGGATGCTATCCCTCTGGTAGAACAGTTAAACTCTACACTGGAGATTGAATTTACCCCCACTCCCCACCAAACAAATCAACTGGTGCAGGAAAACTACAATGTCCGTCGCAACTTAGTGATCAAATTTAGCAACGACACCATCGATCAGTCAGCCACTTTAAAGAAAATATTACAACAACGTTTTCCAGGGATGGTAACAGCGCAAACATTGCCAGGTAATCATCTCACACCCATTGGTCAAGATGTAAGCTGGAAACCGGGCAAAGAATTTAATCCTTTAGACGCTATCGGTCAGTGGTTTAAGCAAGAAGTATATCGAGATTTAAATCAATTAAAATCTACCATGATTTTGTGGTTAAATCCACTTTCGGGGTTATAAAGGGAGGGTATATAAATTGAAAGACAAAATACAATTGGACATGGAATAATAAATAAAAGAATAATTGATCCCAACAGATCATCAGTCATATTTATTTATTGATTTATGTTAAATTGCTTATTTTTATGTTTAAAATTCTAGTCATTGATGATGATATGGCAGTACAGCTACTGCTGAAAAGAATGCTGGAAAAAGAGGGATATGAAGTAGTTGCTGTCAGCAATGGTAAAGATGGCATAGAAAAGGCAATTACTTGTCAGCCAGCAATGATTATTTGTGATTGGGTGATGCCGGGATTAACTGGTATTGATGTATGTCGTTATATTAAAAATGTTCCCGATCTGTCTACCACATTTTTTATTTTGTTAACATCTCTGGATTCCATTGCCGATCGGGTCAAGGGATTGGATGCTGGTGCTGATGATTTTATCGCTAAACCCATAGAAAAAAATGAGTTACGGGCTAGAGTTAGAGCTGGATTGCGCTTGCATCAATTAAGCCGGGATTTACAAAATCAAAAGAGACTTTTAGAAGCAGAATTGGCAGAAGCAGCAGATTACGTACTATCTTTGCTGCCAGCACCAATGACATCTCCATTGAATATTGATTTTCGGTTTATTCCCTCCCGACAGTTGGGTGGTGACTGTTTTGATTACTATTGGCTAGACTCAGAATATTTAGCTATTTATCTTCTAGATACTGCGGGACATGGATTGAGAGCTACTCTTCTGGCTGTTTCTGTCCTCAATTTATTGCGATCGCGGGCGTTAAAAGGGTTAAATTATTATCAACCTAGTGAGGTGTTAACAGCCCTGAATGAAACTTTTCCCATGAATTATCAAAATGATAAATATTTCACTATTTGGTATGGGGTTTATCATTTATCTCAACAAAAATTAATTTATGCTAGTGCAGGTCATCCACCAGCAATATTAGTTTCTGAGAATGGGAATTCTCTTGCTGTACATCAATTAAGAACTCCCGGTATGCCCATTGGTATGTTCTCTGGGGCAAAATATACTGATGCTATCTGTAAAGTTGAAAAAGATAGCAGTCTATATATTTTTAGTGACGGTGCTTATGAAATTACCAAATCTGATGGAAATATTTGGGGGTTAGATGCTTTTATTCAGACCCTAGTTGCTGTCTCCAAAGATTCTAATTGCCAGCTAGAGCAAATTATTAAGTTTTTAATTAATTACAACTTGCAATCATCTTTTGAAGACGATTTATCTATCCTGAGAATGCAGTTTAGTTAACTGTGGGAAAACACTGATTGATAAAATTCGTCTTGATTGGCAAATATTGTAAATACCTTATCCATACCAGTAAGATCGAACAGAATTTTGATTTGTTGGTTGACAGAACAAATAAATAGTTGGCTATCAACTGCTCGCAAGGCTTTAAATGATAAGACCAAAGCTCCCAATCCAGAACTATCCATAAAGGTCACATCTTGAAAATCTACCAAAACTATTTTGACACCATTCTGAATCAATTCAGTAATTTGCGATCGCAACTCTTGTGATGTACTAGCATCTAAACTTCCACTTGGTTTAATAATTTTTATTTGATGGTTATCCATATATAATATTCATCATTTTCAATTGGGCTTTTCCCAAAGACAATCATTATGCGATCGTCATGATTATTGGCTATGGCTTGGAACAAAAATCAGCATAAACTCTCATTGACTCAAGAGCTACGGTAACAGATTTACTAAATAGGATATCGAAACAGTAGTCCCAATGCAACATCACTAGGTCATATCTAGTTATAAATGTATCATCGTCATGGAATTTTGGATTTTTATCGAGGGAAAGTAATTCAAGATGGTGAGGAATAGACAGGACTTACCTTGGCTCGATAGATTAATTTATTACCTTGTCGGTAACCAGTGTAACGCACCTTTACGAGTTCTCCCGGAGCTAAATTACCATCCATTAATTGATGTTCTTGGGGATTATATGGTATTTCTGCCCCCACAGGAGCGATCGCTTCCATTTCCCAGGCTTGTAATAGCTTTTCCAAGGGCTTTTGTACCAACGGGATGATTTTGAATGCTGGTAGCTGAGGATTCTCCTGAGCCTTCTGTGCGGCTGTGGGGAATTGTAAAAGTAAAGATTCCAGCAATTGTAACATGGATTGCTGGAACTCTTGTTGTAATAATTCTTGCTGTTGTACCAGCTGTTGTTGCGATCGCTGGTACTCTGTTTGTAAATCTGCTATCTGTTGGGATAATTCTGGGTTGGCTGATTGTGTATCACTTTTCAGCTCTAGTTGAGAAAAATTACTTACGAATTCACTCAATGGCATATTTAATGTTGAACATAGCTTTAGTAACACATCTAGGCGCATTTGCTCAATCTCTCCCCGTCGCAAGCGTAAGATTTGACGTTCGGAGATACCAGATATACGGCTCAGTTCTCTAAAACTTGCAACACCCACTTGTTGCATTAACTCCTGTAGCCTTTGAGTAAAATCAGTTTTGGACATTTATTTGGTAAATGGAAAATTTGGGGAGCAGGGGGAGTGTGGGGAGTGTGGGAAGTGTGGGGAGACAAGGGAGAAATATTATTTATTTCTTTTATTCCCTCCTTCACTCCTTCCCTCCACCACTCCATCACTCCTTCACTTCTTCCCTCCATCACTCCTCTATCTTGAATGGAGTAAGAGGACTCCCGTTACAGCGACGAAGGGGCTATAGCCCTTTGGGCATGGCTAAGTGCAAAGCACAGGCTGCGCGGTAAGCGTAAGTCCTACGGACGACCTTGCGGTACGCGCAGCCTGTCCGTTCGCGGAGCGTCTCCGTAGGAGTTAGGACTCAGCGGGAGCCGTAGACTTTACGCTAAAACGGGAGATGAATTACGACCGACAATTGTGGTAAAATAAAAAAAGCCAACGCACTCAGATGTGCCTAGTGAGGCAAGATTGGTGTTTCTCGCCAGATAACTCGCATCACCAAAA
>JASJDS010000205.1 GCA_030065055.1 Calothrix sp. MO_192.B10 | reverse complement strand
TTCGGGTGAATCCTAAGCCCTTCGGGCACGGCAAAGCCGAACGGATACGCTGAGCGCAAAGCGTCCCGTGAGGGATACGCGAGCAACACTTTGCTTATGCCGGGGAACCCCTTCGGGTTGCGCCACTTGACGGCAGTTGCTTTATGCCGGGGAACCCGTCCACCGCAGTGGCTTACCGTCCACTGCAAGTGTTTCACCGCAACGGAGTGGCTCCCCAACCTACGCCTAAATTCATAAAAGTCCATAAAAATAAGGGTTTTGGATTTTTATAAGCGCGAAAGTGATTAAAGAGGGATAATATCAATCCAAAATCCGAAATTGATTTAGATTCCTGCTTCTATGAATGCTTCGGATAATTCATTGGCAATTGATAGGCGTTCTGACCATTCAGTGAGGTAGTCATACTCTATACTGTCACCAATAGCTTTGAGTATGCCTAAAACATCGCGCCACTGTTTTTCAGATTGTTTTCCCCTTCCCCATAGCAATTTTTGCAACACTAAATCTTCTGGGGAAATCACCCAAAAATTTGGTACTTCTTCTACATCCAAAAATCTTTTGCGAGACATTTGAGAAATGGCAAATGGGGAATCATCCATCACATACAAATCAGCATTGGTGATTGTTTCTGTATGGGTGATATTCAGCATTTTTTCTTGACCTTGTTTGATGTCTTCTACCGCACCTGCTGGACAATAAAATCCCGCAGCTTCCAGTGTTTTAACTAACAGGTCAATTTGCACCAGTTGTATCTCAATTACCAAATTTAAATCACGGGTTGAGCGAGATTCCCCGTAAATTGAACTGGCTACACCAACACTAACATAGTAGGGAATGTTAACAGACTCAAGTAATTGATGGATTTCCCCTGCAAGGGCAAAAGAATCTTGAATCCACATTTTCTCATCAATTCCAGTTAATTTGATTTCTGGACAAAACTTTTCTGCTAAAACCGCACGGGCAAAACGTTCTCTAATCTCAATCAAGCCAGCGTTCCGGTGTTGCCATTTGATTCCAGCAAGGCAGAATTTTCTGATACTGCGATCGTGGGCTGATGCCTGGGCTATACGTTGCTGTAGGGATAATTGCCGTAGTCTACTAAAAAAATAAATATCAGCTTCGATAGACGTATCTGCTGCTTGTGGACGGTAGCCCGGTTTAACTGCTCTGTTCATCGAGACTGCCTTTTGCCATACCAGAATTAGGCGTTGCTGAATAGAAGTATGATTTTACTTTTTTCGATAGATTAAACAACAATTCTTTGCGTCTTTGCGCCTTTGCGTGAGATAAATTCATACCTGGATTCAGCAACGCCCAGAATTATATATCAAGGGAGCCAGAAGCTCCCTGGTTGCACTAGATAGAACTATTGAAAAAACTTACACCGTGACTGTTTCCAACACCAACTTAGAACGCTTTATTTGTTCGGGAATAGCTACGGGATAATCCCCTGTAAAGCAAGCCGAACAGAAGTTATTAGTATCTTCTCCAGTGGCTTTTAGCATTCCTGACCAACTCAAATAAGCAAGGGAATCCACACCAATTTGCTCCGCGATCTCCTCCACTGACTTGGTGGCTGCAATTAGCTGTTTTTGATTGTCAGTATCAATCCCATAAAAGCAAGGATGAGTCACAGGAGGCGAGGAAATTCGCATATGTACTTCCACCGCACCTGCATCCCGCAAAGCTTTCACTAGTTTTTTGCTAGTAGTACCCCGCACAATGGAATCATCTACTATGATTATCCTTTTACCCTCTAACACATCTTTCAGAGGATTCAATTTCATCCGAATACCAGACTCTCGCATATGTTGGGTGGGTTGAATAAAAGTACGCCCCACATAGCGATTTTTAATTAGTCCCTCAGCGTAGTGAATACCAGAAGCTTGGGAAAAACCGATCGCAGCTGGTACGCCAGAATCGGGAACCCCAAACACAATATCGGCATCCACCCATGATTCTGCTGCTAACTGTTGCCCTAATCTCAGCCGATAGCTATACAAACTCTCATCGTGCATAATGCTATCGGGACGGGCAAAATAAATCATTTCAAAAATGCACAGCTTCTTCTGTGGCTCCTGATTCCATTGGTAGGAAGACAAACCCTCTTCTGTAATCCATACCAATTCCCCTGGTTTAACATCCCGCAAATATTCAGCACCGATGATGTCTAAACCACAAGTCTCAGAAGCTAAAACGTAACGTGTAGGATTACCATCTAGAGTACCAATTACCAAGGGACGGATACCGTGAGGATCACGAACACCCATCACACCCTCAGGAGTTGCGATCGCTAAACTAAAAGCCCCTTCACAACGATGCAACGCTTGAATAGTTCCATTTACCCAATCTGCACCTTCATTTACCGCCTCAGCGATCGCAAAAGCAATCATTTCTGAGTCTGTGGTAGTCAATAAGTTGCATTTATTCTTCAACAACTCATCCCGTAACTTTACTGTATTGACTAAATTGCCGTTATGTGCTAAAGCAACTTCGCCTAAGCGGGTATCAACAACAACTGGTTGGGCATTAGCCTTGTGACTAGAGCCAGTGGTGGAATAGCGAGTGTGACCAACTGCGATATTACCGGGCAGCTGCTGTAGAATCTCTTCACTAAAGACTTGGGAAACCAGTCCCATATCTTTGTGTAAATGTACTTGTTGTTCATCGAAAATTGCGATGCCAGCTGATTCCTGACCGCGATGTTGGAGGGCATACAATCCAAAATATGTCAGTTTAGCTACGTCTTCTTCTGGTGCGTAAATACCAAAAACGCCACAGGCTTCTTCTGGCTTGTCTGGTTGATGATCATAATTGTGAATTACTTGATGACTCTGGTGATGCTGGGAATCCGGAGTGGCGGAATGGTTCGGAATCATGCTGGCTTTGCTCCTGGTAGACTAGTCAAGTCACTGGGATTTATGTCAATGGATAGTTGCAAATATCTTAATAAATTGTTAACCATCCACTTAAACAGTACCTTAATTGTGTTGAAGAATGCTAGCCTACAGGTATAATTATATACGAAAAAAACTATAAGATAAACTTTTCATAGGTATTAGGAGAGTTGGGGGAGTTCGGAGTTCGGAGTTCGGAGTTCGGAGTTCGGAGTGTGGGGAGTGTGGGGAGTGTGGGGAGTGTGGGGGGGACAAGGGGACAAGGAGACAAATTTCTCTTTATTACTTCATCATCCCATCACTCCTCTTCTAGCCGATCGCATGATAATAGCGATCGCTCATTTGCCCATGATTAACCTGGATTAAGGTTTGGTTATCTGCAGTTGATATCTGCAAACCTCCATCATTGCTGGTGACGGTACCCAATTTTTGCCAAGCACCATCTAAATTCTCCCGTAAATATGTTTCCCAGGCTTCTTGTTGTGAGGGTGCTACAGACACAATAATTCTCGCTCCCCCTTCCCCAAACAACACCTCATCCCAACGCAAGTTTGCTGATTCCTGGGCAGATAAATCTAAAGTAATGGCTGCACCAAGTTCGCCACTCAGACAACATTCTGCTAGAGCCACAGCCAAACCACCTTCAGCACTATCATGGGCTGAATTGAGCCAACCTTGGCGAATACCAAAGCGACAAGCTGCTTGCACTCGGCGTTCTAATTCAAAATCAACCCGTGGGGGTTTACCAGCAACGGTGTTATGGATAGCTGCTAAATATTCAGAACCACCCAAGGTAATTGGTGATTGTATGGGTAATCCCAATAAATAAACAATATCTCCTTCAGCTTGCCAACCTTGGGTGCAAATGTTGCTTAAATCGGGAATTAAACCCACCATACCCACCACGGGAGTAGGATATATGGGTTGGGGATTACCTTGGGAATCTAAGGTTTCGTTATAAAGAGAAACATTACCACCAGTTACAGGGGTTGACAGTTCTCGACAACCCTCCGCTAAACCGCGACAAGCCTCTGCCAATTGCCAGTAACCAATGGGTTTTTCGGGACTACCAAAATTCAGGTTATCTGTCACTGCTAAAGGTTCTGCCCCCACACAGGATAAATTCCGAGCCGCTTCTGCTACCACAGCCTTGGCTCCTTCATAGGGGTCAAGATAGACATAGCGGGAGTTACAATCTACCGTGGCTGCCACACCACTTTTGAACTCCCTCTGCTCTCCCACCTCTTCCAGGGGACGCAAACGAACTACCGCCGCATCTGCTCCACCGGGAAGGACAATTGTATTATTTTGTACTTGATGGTCATATTGCCGATATACCCAACGTTTAGATGCAATGGTGGGTGTAGCCAATAAAGTTAAGAGAATATCCTGCCAAGTTTGTGTGTCCCCGGCAATTTCTATACCAGCAACATGACAAGCAGGTAGAATATCCGCCCTCCATTCCCAAGCTTCACGGGCATATGCTGGTGGTTCTGGCAAAACTTCCCGTTCATACAAAGGGGTATTCTCCGCCAAGGCTGTGGCAGGTATTTCTGCGGCTACTGCTTCTCGGAACAGAATCCGCACCACAGGTTCCTCAATTACCTCTCCAGCAACTACGGCGTGTAAATCCCAACGCTCGAATATATCAATTAATTCCTGTTCCCGTCCCTTCTCTGCCACAAATAGCATCCGTTCTTGGGACTCGGACAGCAAGTATTCATAGGGAACCATGCCATATTCCCGTGCAGGAATTTTATCTAGATCCAACTCAATACCCACCCCACCTTTAGCCGCCATTTCCGAGGTAGAACAGGTAATACCAGCCGCACCCATATCTTGTGCTGCTACCACAGCCCCTGTTTTAAAAGCCTCTAAACAAGCTTCAATTAACGACTTTTCCAGGAAAGGGTCCCCCACTTGCACCGCTGGGCGATCGTCCATTGACGCATCGCTGAGTTCCGCACTAGCAAAACTCGCTCCTCCCATACCATCCCGTCCTGTGGTGGAACCCACATATAACACCGGATTACCAACACCAGCCGCCCCGGACTTGACAATTTCCGGGGTTTCCATCAATCCCAAGGCCATCACATTTACCAAAGGATTGCCAGAATAGGCAGAGTCAAAATATACTTCCCCGCCAACAGTCGGCACTCCAACGCAGTTATGGGTAATAATGCCAGAAGTGGTCACAAATAGGTGTGTATTGTCTACTTCCACATCATAGACATCACATTCATCAACATTCTGAACTTCTATGCTAGTAATTTTTACCACAGATACATCATCTGAATACTGATGAAAACGCGGGAAAGAATGCTTTGTCCCGTTATAGCCTCCTAACGCCGTAGCTAACTCTAAAGTACGTTCTTGAGTTAAATCACCCAGTAAATCTAGTGTAGAAACAGTTACATCTGTTATTTTTGGTAGTGAAGTGAGTATTGGCAATTCTTGACCAACTTCTAATGATTGGGCAGGACAAACATCCCAATTACCCTGGGAGCATCGCATTAACATCGGATGGTCTGGGGTAACAGTGAGAGTACGTCCCAAGGAAGTACGGATTGCAATTAGTGTTTTTGTACTGCGCTTGAATAAACGTCGTACCCTTTGCCAACAACTGGAATGATTGTCGGGTTCTACCGAAAGAGTTTCAACTGCTACAGCATCTTCTAATTCTAAGGTTGTGTAATTGCTGTGTAGCCGTGATTCGACAAAGTTGCCAATAGTATCAAAATGCACACCCTTGTCATCCCGCCAGATGAATGTCTCGTTCCCTACTAAACAATTACCATAGTGGCTGATTCCTGCCACCACACCATTAACTAATCTGCGCGTCTTGGCATTATCCAAAGAACCAAAACGCAGGGAATTGAGCAAAGCAATGGGACGCGCACCCATAGTAAAAATATCTCTGAGAATACCACCCACACCCGTTGCTGCTCCTTGGAAGGGTTCCACAGCCGAAGGGTGGTTGTGGGATTCAATCTTAAAAGCCAGTCTGAGTCCATTATCTAAGTCCACAACACCAGCATTTTCCCCTGGTCCTACCAAAATGCGATCGCGCAGCGTGCCGCAGGCTTCGCCTGTGGTGGGAAATTGCTTGAGTAGAGGACGGGAGTTTTTGTAACAGCAATGCTCTGACCACATCACCCCAAACATTCCCAGTTCAGCCTTGTTGGGATGACGTTCTAGCCTGTTGACAATTTCCTCGTACTCTTGGGGTTTAATACCTTCAGCAGCAATTTCTGTGGGGGAAAAGGGTGTTTCAGAGGGATTCATGGGAGCGATCGCACCAAGGGGACAAAGGATTATTGTACTGATTTATGGAACGCTGTAACAGACTTATTTTTGAAAAACACGTAGTGGACTGGCACGCTTAAAATAGTGCAATAGATTTAGGACTTACGCAACTGGCATATTTTTTCTGTAGGGGAGGCAAAATGCGGTGTAGATTCTCTGACCGCATTATTGCCGTTGCGTGACGCTGCGATCATATTTGAACCTAGGAATCAGGCTTGTAACCTCACGTATCAATCACCGATTGTGACAATTGCATAAGTCCTGAGATTTTGAGACAAATTATTGATTGTTATACATTTCAGCGATTTGCTAATGCCTCAATTAAAGCTTGCCACGCTAGTAGGGTGTGTTACCGCAAAGCGTAACGCACCCTACAAGTACTACAAGTACCTAATTTTATTCAACAATCAAACCGGATTCCTATAGCATTTTTTACATATAAAAAAATAGAGGAGAATTTTATTCTTCTCCTCTTTCATTATGTATACATTTCTATTGGCACTCTTTGACCTAAAGACAAAAGTATACTACTTTCTCTATCAGCCTCACAAAAATTACCGAAATTATTAACGAATTTGGGTTTTAAATTACTTGGCTTTCAACCTTTATCTCGTACTATTTCTTAATGCCACTAGGCGCTCCCTAAGTTCTTTAAAATTATCATCCTGTGCAAGTGCTCTCAATACCGAGAGTTTACTATCCAGAACAATTTTGTTGTATAAATCAATGGCTGCATTGATTCGATTTATATCCCCATTGTCTGCTACCAACAGAGCCAAAATCTTGCTTGCTACATCATCTATTATTTCTGAAGATAGTCCCGCCTCTTGAAAGCCCCTAGCAACTTCAATTTTGGCAGCTTCTTCAGTACCATCTGTTGTCATCATTCTGAAAATAGGGGTTTTTTCAACTCTAACTCCCCTTGTAATCTGTCTACCAGCTATGATGCGTGGATTGGTACGCATGGTAGCTATCTCTTGATTCAGCTTCGCTTGAGCTTCTGGTGTAAGGGTGATTGTAACTGTACCATCTGGATTTGTGGTAATTTTTACCTTACCTCTCAAGCCGGGTGGGACTCTAGGAGGTCTACCAGAAGCAGCAGATGAAAAGTTGTCACCTGCACTACTTGAGCTATCTCCAGAATCTATGATAGTTGTGGGTTGAGGACCTGCATTCACCCTGATAGAAGTACTGAGCAAAGATGTAAATAATACGGCAGCAAAACCAAATTTGAAAGCCAATTTCTGCTTGTTCATAACTTTTATTAACAATTTAATTCAGACAGAACTGAGAATTTAAGATAGATGCGACTCTTTTCTAAAAAAATAATTGTCTCGGCAAAACTCCTGGGATAAATATACAGCAAGAATTTATTTTTTTGAGCTTGTAAAGAATAACTTCGCTAAAATTTTAAAAACAGCTTGATTTTCATGTTGTAGCATTACGTCACATGAAAAAATCAGGTTTTAGCGTTTAATTATTCCGCCCTCTTGCTACTTTACCCAAGGAGAACTGCTTGGATGCTCCTACGATATACACATGAATGAAATGTAAATAAATGTAAATATGGAATGGGTTGAGGAGTTGAAATACAAATATAGTATTGCACCCTCCTAAAATATGCACACCCATTTAAAATTGGAAGGCATACCCAGCACTGAGGGTAAAACCAACTCCATTATCTACATTATTAGTAACGTCTGTAAAAAATGTATTGACAACTACAGGAACTTTTGGAAATGGAGCAAAAGAGCTACCTATGTTGAGACGGCTACCAGTCCAGCTAGTTACCAAAGAAACTTGGGGTGAAACTCTTAATCCTAAACCACCAAAAAAGTTAGGAGTGTTAGTACCATCTTCTATGGAACCCGTGGAACGAAAGGCACCGCTACCAAAGCCGATGGACACTGTCAAAGGTAATTTGTTTTTGGGGTCATTGGGTTGCAGTTCAAACGGTTTAGTGACTACGCCATAAATGGTATCTTCTTGGTCGTCAGCATCTCCCCATTTCACTACATTAGACCAACCCACAGCTACTGCTGTACCGTCTTTAAAGGCTTTGTGGATTTTAAAACCCAAACCACCACTGTCACCGAAGTCACTAGTATCAACACTAGAAATACCGGCGGTGATTTCCAATCCTACGGATTTTTGTGCATCTCCCAAACCAAAACCAACACTCAAACCACCGTCTGTTCTACCATCATTAAAGGGGAAGTTTAATCCACCACCAATGAAGGCTTGCCGCCAGTTCGCGCCATAAGCCGTAGGTGTACCAGCTGTAGAAGCAGGTAGTGATGCGGGTGGTTCTCCAGGTATGACAATGGGGTCAATTAAAAGCTCTCGACGTAATTTATTGAGATTCTGTAGAGTATCTCCTATACCTTGAGAAGAATCACTTTGAGCTATCAACTGAGATTTGTTTTTCTTGAGCGCATTTAAATCTGATTTAGCAGCAAGAGGATTTGCTCTGTAGGCACGCAAGAGATTAATTAAATCTGCATTTAAGTCTGATTTTTTTGATTGCAGCCTTTTTATCGCGGTAGTAAAAGATTTGCTTGATTTTAATTGCTTACCTGTTCTACCAGGGCGATTTTCTTGATTCCTGTAAGCTATTAATTTTTGCCTCAGGCTTTGATCTATTTCCAGTTTAGTATTCTCTGCTACAGACTGACTTTTTGCATTCCCAGAAGAATTCAATTGAGTCTGAGCGAATGCAGGATTAAATGAAATTGCGGTGAATGAAGAAGTTGCTAGGGCTGTCCCTAGACCTAAATAAACGTACCTCACACCAATAAAACGAGAAATAGCTGCGCTATTCATATTTTTTTGTTTTTGATCCACCGTAAATATTCCTTCGGCAAAAAAATGAGTGTGTATTTACACAAAGTTCATGCACACCAAAATATATGCTCTGGATAAATTTGTAAAATGGTATTTATACGGAAATATACTGAAAAATTATAGTTTTTTTCAGTATTCTCCACTTGGTATTAAATTTGCTAATCCTTGATTGGAAAGCAAAAATTCCCTCTTGTCTTAATACAAGAGCAAAGTGATGTTAAAAATCAAAAACATCGGTAAACACGCAAGCGATATTATCAAGGAACTAAAATTAATAGTTAGGTGAAACTATGAATTAACCCTTAGCTTGCATTTATCTTGCATTTATAAGGATTTTTAGTTCCTGAACTTTATCAGGACTTACGCACAGAAAACATAAGCACAGTCATTGCAACGCTCCGTAGACGCGTTAGCGGTAAGCCACTGCGGTGGACGGTGAGTCCAGTGCTGCGGGAGGGTTTCCCTCCGCAGGCAACTGGCGAACCCGAAGGGGTTTCCCGGCATAAAGGAGGCAGTGCGGTGGACGGTAAGCCACTGCGGTGGACGGGTTCCCCGGCATAAAGCAAGTGGCGCAACCCGAAGGGGTTCCCCGGCATAAAGCAACTGCCGTCAACTGCCGTCAAGTGGCGCACCCGTAGGGCTTCTCGCAGAGTAGCAATCCTAAACACCTAATTTTTCGTAACGAATGCGTAAGTCCTATTTATATACCTAAACAAAATTTCCGTCAAGCAAATAAGTAGCTATTATCAACTGCGTATGTGAGATATAGCAATCCTATTTGAGTTGTAAAATTAGCGGTGTCCAGATCCCCCTTGTAGACGCGTTAGCGGCTTACGTAGGGTAGAATTCGGGGATCCAACTTTTTACAACCTGTAGATAAAAAAATAATGCAATACACCTAAAAGCACGCGGGACAATGGTAGCCCCGTATTTTCAAATCGGGACGGAAATTGGACAGGGGCAATTTTAATTGCCGTGAAATGATATTATGGTCAGATAGCTGTATGCCAAGAATTTGTCCGTAATCCACGGTTGAAAGTACTGGGATATTTTTTGGACAAAGTATCAGGAGAGTTTCTATGTAGGGTTATCCCAAGGACGGAGCCGTTCTACTTGGAGGCATAGAAATGTTGAATTAAACCGCGAAACTAGTAAGCGAGCCTGAAAGTCCGAATCCTGGTTGTCGGTAGAGCGGTTCTCCTAAGAGCTAGAAAAGTATAGCCAGATAGCTATTCAATTGCATTTAGAATCGGGCGACAAGCTATACCGAACTTCTGGCCAGA
>JASJDS010000033.1 GCA_030065055.1 Calothrix sp. MO_192.B10 | reverse complement strand
TTTCTTGCCCCCGCCAGACCGCCTCCACAGGCATTTTCATTTAACGTTGCTGGAAGTGCCCCTCCCCAAACGGATCTTAATATTGTTTTGGAACAGTTACTCTACCTTTAGTCGGCTTAATCGTGCAGGTCGCGTCACCCTTCGGGTATCTCCTTCGGAGACGCTCCGCGAACGTCAGTCGCTTTATGCCGGGGAACCCGTCCACCGCGCTGACTCACCTTTACAGTTTTCGGTTGGTGATATTTGTCTCGACGATCCATGATGGGGCTGAGTTGCCCGGTAATAGTTAAGTGCGCTTTACCGCTAATCTTATTATACCATTATTAGTAGAAACGCCGGACTAAAATCCTGGGTGTCGCGTTTCATCCCCTCCTTAAAAGGTAGGGGTTCTCACGCTCTCGCGTTATTTTGATAGGAATGTTTGTTTAGCGTTGCTCAATTGCCTTTAGTTTCTCTGGATTGACTACTGCAAAAATAGCAGAAATTTTCTCCGTTTCTAGGTGAAAACTGAAAATGCTTTGAGGAGTTCCCTCAACAGTATTCAAAATACCAGGTTGACCATTAATCTGAACGATTTGAGAACTAAATTTAGTCACCAAGGGACTACGTCGAAGGGCTATCAAAAAACGAGCCACTTTTTGACAGCTATGTAATGGTTTCTGTGCTGCTTTCACTTGACCACCACCATCCGACCAAAAGGTAATATCCTCTGCCATCAAGGCAACAAGCTGATGCAAATTTCCTTGATTCCAACTGGTCAAGAATTGTTCAACAATTTTCTCCTTTTTTTGAATAGATAAGCTGTGATTCTGTTTGTTTTCATGTTTGTTTTGAAAAAGGTGCTGACGGGCACGGCGAGCAATTTGACGACAATTAGCAATACTTTTTCCCACCGTCTTGGCAATGTCGGCGTAATCATAATTGAAAACTTCCCGTAACAGAAAAATGGCTCGTTCTGTTGGTGATAAACATTCAAGCATGGTTAAAAAGGCAAAGGATAAGGATTCTGCCAACTCAGCATTATCTTCAACATCATTAACCTGTTCGGTTATGAATGGTTCTGGCAACCAAATTCCCATATACTTTTCTCGCTGGACGCGGGCAGAACGAAGCCTATCAATACACAAACGAGTGACAATGCTGGATAGAAAAGCCTTGGGAAATTCTACTTTTGTCCGATTTAATTGCCAGCGTATCCAAGCTTCCTGCATAATATCCTCAGCATCGGTAACACTGCCAAGCATTCGAGCTTGCGATCGCAAATAGTAAAGAATGATATTGATTAAATATCTCTAGGTTTTCCATGTGCTACCAATCTGTTGCTACTTCCATCAACCTAGTTCGTGCTTTTGCTATCTCTGCTTGGCGAATTTCATCCGCCATAAACTGGTCGGGTACAGGCACAACTGTTATATCATCAATTCCAATAAACTTGAGAAGCGATCGCAAATAAGTATCGCAGAAATTCATATGATCTAAATCTGTCCCCACCACAAAATTACCTGCACTCGGTGTAATAATTAAGGCTTTTTTACTTGTTGCTAGTCCTTTAAATGTATAAGTTGTTGGATCGAAAGAAAAGGTGCGATTGATGCGAACAACATTATCTAAATAGGCTTTGAATGTTGATGGCACACTAAAATTATACATCGGCACACCGAGCAATAAGCGATCTGCCCACAGCAATTCCTCAATCAGTGTTTCGGAATCAGCAAGTGCAGCTATCATAGAAAGCGATCGCATCTCCTGTGGAGTATAATTTGCTTGAGTCCAGAGTGCTGTTGGATGAGCAGGTGGATTTATCCCAACATCACGCATTTTACAATCAGTATTGGAATGAGACATTTGCCAAACTTGGATAAACTCGGCACTCAAGGCACGAGAGATAGAGCCTTCTTGACGAACACTCGATTGAATCTCCAGTAGTTTCATAGTTGATTTTTCGTTCTCCAATCTCTATTTACTAAGACGAAGAACACCTTAAAATTGTGACAGTTGCCAGGGATTCATAAAAACCGTTTGTAATGTTATGAGTTCATTGACAGATAGATTGGTAGAAGCATTTATATCATGTACTCTCCCCAAGTCAGAGTGGACTCATCACACCCATCTCAGAGTTGGATTGTGGCATTTACTCCACTATCCGCAAGATGAATCTATTCAAAAATTGCGCCAGAGTATAAAAAAATATAATATTGCCTGTGGAATTGAAAATACAGAAAGCCAAGGATATCACGAGACAATCACTCTGTTTTATATATGGCTCATTAACAAATTCATTCAGCAAGCAGATTTTTCACAACCAATTGATTTCCTTGCAGATGAGCTAATTAATCGCTATGGAGATAAGTCGCTTCCATTTCGGTATTACAGCCGAGATAGATTAATGTCGAAAGCAGCAAGACTAGATTGGGTAGAACCAGACTTAATGCCGTTGATGTAATGTATAACTGCATTAATTTTTGGAGGGAAATTTGACAATTATTTGGATCGACACACAGCTTTATCTTTGGCATTGTAAAAGCGATCGCGATCCTGGGCATATATGGCTACGAAAACTACACAGCTATGTCCTAAGTTAAGCAAAATATTCTCGTTAAAATTTATTTCTATACTTAGAGGTATTGACAAAATGCATTCGCTTTTAAATTGTCACAAATGCTTTTAAGTGATAAATACTGCATAATTGATGGAAATAATTCACACCATCAGCAGATAAGGATGGTGTGAATATTAAGTTAATTAGAATCTACACAGAAATGACAAAATATTTACTATTCAATTTCTACTGATTGCATCAAATCTTGGTTTTGCCCATTTTTGCTTTCATAGCCATTTTGGGAATAGCACACAGGTGCTTTAGCTTTTACTTCCGGCTCTAATATCAAGTCTGGCTGAATGACAACAGGCAATATTTGTTTTGTCACAGATACATGGTTAATGCATACTTCGGGATTAATGGTGATAGGAACATTCAATTTGATTGGAACTGTAAACTCGCATTCACAGTAGTTTTGATTGTGATAATTTTGTGTGTAAGTCATGGTTTTTTACTCCTATTAATCAATTAGTTGTGTAAGTTATTAGCATTTAATTACTAGCTGGTAGCACTTCTTGGCTTTGATATGGTAATGGCTGTGATTCACATTCAGACTGGGGATAACACAGGGGTGCTTTAGCTTTTACTTCCGGCTCTAACATCAAGTCTGGCTGAATGACAACAGGCAATGTTTGCCTTTTCACAGGTACGGGATTAATGTACACTTCGGGATTAATGGTGATAGGAACATTCAATTTAATTGGAACTGTAAACTCGCATTCACAGTAGTTTTGATTGTGATAATTTTGTGTGTAAGTCATGGTTTTTTACTCCTATTAATCAATTAGTTGTGTAATTCCTTGGGCGAATTAGTAAACATGATTTTCTCTTTTGAGAAATCGAGCTTTTTAACATCAAATTCTGCTTGGAAGAAACCTGATATATATTTGAGTTTGAACAAAATTTAGATTTCTCTTTTTTTGTCTCTACACTCTTAAGACGGCATCTTGCAGGTTTTGAGTGGTATCTCGGCATAATGCCAAGTCCTACTATTAATTAATTGGTTGGGTTTTTTCCTTTTATTCACCTTTGGCTTACTAGAAAATTTTTGACAGCCATCAGCACAGAGATATTGGGGAAGTCAAAATTATTAAATCCCCTCCCAACGAATGAAACTAGCACATTTTTATTATTTGGCTAAAATCCCTGCTCTATAAGGGTTATAAAATGTGCTAGTTGAGAGTCAAACATCCTCTGAGAACAAGGAAATAGAGCCTTAAAGTTGTGAAATAACTAACCTAGTAGCAAAGGAATCATGAGATGCTGGAATTTCTTCCTTCATTGAGAGCGATGCCAGACGGTGCCATTGGACCATTCAATCCGCTCTTTATTAACAAGTTCACCCGTAAAAGTAGCATCATCTTTGAAAGTCACTGAAATTTTATTGTGACTAACAATTTTACCCGTAGCCTCTGGACGATTATAAGCACTCATGTCAATAGTCACATTATCCTCGGAAACGCTAATTAGGGCTTGCTGAATAAGATTGGAACGCATGACAGATAAGGGTTTCAAGCTTTTTTCCCAAAAACAAGTGCAAGGCTATAACATCTATAGTCTCAAAAACCTTGCACTTGTGTTGGCGATCGCTAGTTAAATTTAAAAATGAAGGGACGGGAACTATTATGAAAGCAAGCTGTGTAGCTTCTAGATTAGTTATGCTGGACTTTTTCAGCAAGCCCTATCATACACCGTATTCCCAAAAGAGTCGCACCCAATTTTATTGTGGTTATAGTTTGAAAACACGCCCTACCCCTACATCTGTCCTTGTTGATCAAATGCGATCATTTTAAGAGTCCATCCGCCGAGGAAACCAAGATCGTCCCATCCTGTACCATTTGCTTTTCCAAGGTTACCTTCAGTTCCTACCCCCCACATAAGTCCTTGTTGATCAAATGCGATCATTTTAAGAGTCCATCCGCCGGGGAAACCAAGATCGTCCCATCCTGTACCATTTGCTTTTCCAAGGTTACCTTCAGTTCCTACCCCCCACATAAGTCCTTGTTGATCAAATGCGATCATTTTAAGAGTCCATCCGCCGATGACACCAGCATTGTCCCATCCTGTACCATTTGCTTTTAGAAGGTTACCTTCAGTTCCTACCCCCCACATAAGTCCTTGTTGATCAAATGCGATCATTTTAAGAGTCCATCCGCCGATGACACCAGCATCGTCCCATCCTGTACCATTTGCATTTGCTTTTCCAAGATTACCGTTAGTTCCTACTCCCCACATCGACATCAGTCGGATAGGGATTCCTTCTACTTTTATAGAGGAAGTGATGTCATTGAAGTCGTCTACCCGAGGTGTATCGTGAGTAAAAGTTTTACTGCGTCCTGCGAAGCCGTGATGTTCATACAGAGTGACTTTCATTCCCAATGGAACTTTTAGCGAACTGAGGCTATCATTGGGAATACCTAGACTGGACATATCATAGTCTCCGGGCAACAATTCTGCGCTTTTCCCATCAAAATTTACATCTTCGTAAATATAAACGAAATCTCTTTTGATGGTATTTCTATGAGCTTCAAAGGTCTCCCATGAGCCAATAATATCGCGATTCGCTAGAAGCTCTTTCCCACCTCCACCTTCAGCAGTAACAAACTGTCCATTATTAGCTTTTAAGGCAATTCTACTGTTACTCAAATCAATAAGTTCAAAGGTTTCCCATGAGCCAATAATATCGCGATTCGCTAGAAGCTCTTTCCCACCTCCACCTTCAGCAGTAACAAACTGTCCATTATTAGCTTTTAAGGCAATGGTGTTTATTGTTGACTTGTGTCTTGTTATCCAGCCCGTCTTATTACCTCTAAACGATTGATTAAAATTGAATTCTGCGGTAGAAGAACCTCCAGCTCTCTCAATAACAATTTTTGAGCATCGCCAAAAATCATGATGGCCACCAAAAACTTCAATGACTGATGGCAAAGGACTGATATCATTATCTCTAATTTCCAAATAATCTACGACTTCTCCTCTGTCTCTTCTTCGGGATGTTAAAAGCTGACCAATCAAATTTCCAGGGGGTTCAAACATTCTAATCTGCATTGAAGCATCTGAACCATCGTTTGACCCTTGTCCTGTATGGGTTGTTATTTTATAAATAGAACCCAAAAACTTCTTATATACTCCACTATACCAGGGTGTTTGTGGTCCATTAGAATCTATGATTTTAATATCCTTAGTGACTGCGCCTCCTACTCCTGTGGCCGCGGCTCCTGTGACTAGACCAAGACCAGCTATAGCAGTAAAAATTGGAACTAGAACAATCGCTTCTGCTACTACGGCTCTCTGCTCACTATTCGGTGACCTGTTATAGACTCCTGTAAATATACCATTGCCAAGTCTTCGGAAAGCTTCTATTTTAAACTCTACGTGAGCACCCCAACGACCTTGATAATAAGCCCACGGGAATTTTTTGATATTGTTCTTATCTTCATAATCAATGTATATATATTCACTAGGAACCCATCTTGACCTATCCTCTTTTTTTGTGATTCCTTTATTGTAAGTCAGATCACCAAAATTAATATGACCAAAAGGAGGAACCGGCACTGAAATTCTCTTCAATACGTACCTTGAAGCAAAGGGATAGTTACCATGAGTGAACAACGATGAGTAAACAGTTGCATGAGTGCTATCTTCAATTTCAACTCTCTCCTTTATCCAAGTTATATCCCCATGGGCTGAATAACCGTATGCCAAAACTTCAGAACAATTTTGATTTAAGCGAACAGCAAAAGCCTCCCAGTCCCCTTGATGTTCAGCGGTGTGAGGCGTAAAAAATTCGCCAAAATATTGACCTGTTTGAGGACCACTGTAGGCGTAAAAGAAGTGGTAAATAATAGTGAGAGTATAATCGTCAACTTCGATTGTCGCATACATAGGGGCATTTGCCATCTTATCGTCCCCAAGCATACCTTCGTAAATCTTATTTTTCCAATCGTTTATGTCTCCTGGATTTGTATTTTTGAGCACAAGGTTATGATTTGAGTAATATTTGTTCTCATCATTACCCAGATTTTCTTGTTCGTTTATTGTTTCTTTAACGACATTCCCGTCGCTGTCTACAAGAATAGAAGACCTTAGGAACCATTCCACCGAAGTCGGGAAATACAATTCCGCTTCATGAAAGTACACGTAAGGGGCATAGATTTTTATCAAATCATTAATCTTTTCAGTCTGTTTAGAAGACCAAGGAGAACCATCGCGAAATGTTACAGCCATTTTTTCTTTCCTAATTTTCGTATTTTGGTATCAGAGAATGTTTGAAAAGTTTTTAGTGGTATCTTGACATAATGCCAAGTCCTACTATTAACTAATTGGTTGGGTTTTTTCGTTTTATTCACCTTTGGCTTACTAAAAAATTTTTGACAGCCATCAGTACGGAGATATTACTGAACTCGCTCCTATCTGAAGAGCCTATTTTTTACAATACGGCGTAAATATAGTAAAGAGATAATCTGCCACCATGTACAGTCTGAAAACCTTGTTTTAAATAAGTTACAGAAAACAACGCTCTTGCTTACTCACAAAAAAAACTGAGGAAAAGCTTGTTAATATAGTAGTATTTAATACTAAAAATAAATTTCAAAAAAACTTTTATCAAAACGTAGGGGTAAAGCGCAGTGCTAAACCCCTACCCATCTGTCGCATTCTTTTTTCAAATTGCTATTAGGACATTGTTGAGGGCTGAAACCTACGAATAGTCAATTTTTGAATGCGTGAATTTTGACTTTTGACTACTCCTATCCCGCCCAAAGATTACTGATTAAAAAACCACAGAGGCGCAGAGAACACAGAGGATAGAGAGGTTTAGGAGATAGGTAATCTTACACCGAGAAGGGAGTAGCACGTAGCGCTATACTTCCGCGCAGCGATACCAACCCCAGTTGCAACCACAGCAAAGGCTGAAGGAATAAAAGGAACCCATGCCCCTGATATACTAATGATGACTGTACAAACTCCGTATAAGACTACGACTGTAGCAACAATGGTGCAACCTTGAGCCAAACGCGAATCAATGCGCCAAATAATTAAACCAGATATTAAAGACCATGCTAAAATCCACAGAATATCACCCCAGTAAGGTAAAACCCAAAGCAGAACTCTTTTGTCTAAAACAGCACTGATAATTTGACTGACCATTTGCCCTTGGATTAACACACCTGGTGTCCTGGCAGATTGCTGTACAACATTGTAGGGAGTTGACCAAATATCGCTGACAGTGTTAGCCGTGACTCCGATCAGAATTACTTTATCTTTGACTAAATCAAGGTTTACTTTATCATTGAATACATCTTCTAGAGAAACTGTTTGGAAATTGCGATCGCGATAGTTGATTAATATTTGAAAGCCACCTAAATCTACTCCTTGTTGGTAGCCACCACTACGTCCCGGCTTTAAGGGTTGCAATACCAGATTCCCAAACCTAATATTATCTTTATTTATATTAGCTGTAATATTTTCATGGAACAAGTAACGATTAGCTAATTGCCAATTTAATGAATAAGGTGTTTGACATAATGATGATGGTTCTTGCGCCATCATCAGAATTTGCCGACGGACTATATAATCTGAATCCTCAATTCCATCGGTAAAACCTTGACGTTCTACGGGTACTTTTTCCGGAGGTTTTACACCTTGGGGGTCAAATTTCCTATCTTTACTTTTGCAAGGGACAACAACTGTATCTGCTTTTAGTTCATCAGCAAGGTTTCTCTGGTTTGGTTTTTTAGGATCTTGAGAATCTCGATAAAGATCCAGTCCAATTACTCGTGGTTGATACTGTTGTAATTTGTTAAGTAATTCTGCTAACTTATAATCTGGAATTGATTTTGTGCCTCGGACTATCTCTTGTTGGTAAGATTGGATATCTTTTTCGGTAATTTCAACAACTAGCAATCTTGAATCTTGCTCTTCTTTTGCTCGCAGTCGCAACATTTGGTCTAAAGTTCGCAGTTCCGCTGTTTGAAAAACACCTAAATACCTCAACCCTAGGATTGAAGCTGCTATCATTACACTAATAAAAAGTACAGTCCAGAGGTTAAAATTTGGAGTCGAAATTCTCCTGTTTGTATAACCTTTATCTAGAGACTTAATATTACTATCACTATTTATAGAGTCTTTCTCTAGAGATTTAATATCATTAACAGTGTTTATAGAACCAATATCTAGAGATTTATTATCACTAAAATTCCCGCAGAGTTCTTGCCAATTTACTGGCACAATTGTAGGATTTTGGCAAATTACAGGTAACCAACTGGCACAAGGAAAGTCATTTTCTAAGCCTTGTAATCTTGCTCGCGCTTCTCTCACAGCCCCATATAAAGTCTTACCACCTGCAAAGGCCAAAAGAAAGTTTTTCAAAAACTCTTGGGCTACCAAATCTGGGATTGGTTCCCGCATGACAATCATTTGAGGAATATTTAAATCTGCCAAATTTCGCCCTAAACCAATGCCGTCACAGGAGTTAAAAATTGCTAGTTTTAAACCATGTATAATTGCTTTTTTCAGTGCATTTCTTAACTGGGGAATAGTTAAACTTTCTGTCTGATTAATTTCTATTTCTCCTATTTCTCCATCTGCAAAACTGGCACTATGTCCGGCAAAAAAGAGAATATCCCAATCCTGATTCCACAGTTGCTCATCCAATTCTCTGCGGTTTGGTTCCACCAGAAACTTGACTTGGGTATCTGCCAAACCTTCTAACCAAGAACGGTCTTTCTCAATATTAATACCAACGCTATTACCTAAAATCGCTAAAATTTTGACTTTACCTGTAGGGGATTTTTGTAATAGCTGAGGAGATGTATATTCTTGATTACTTAAAGCTAATTCAGCCTGGGGATAATCCTCGAAAAAATCCCACAAATGCCAAGGTAGTCGATGCAAAAGGGCAACATTTGTTTCAAAAATGACTCTAATTTCATCTTTAGGACTAAGTAAAGTCCGTAACTGCCGCTCAATATTCTGGAATGACTCAGTTTTTAACCAACTATTAATATTCCTTTGTAGCTGCTGACAGACATCATTGAACTCATTTATAGAGATATTAGTAATATCTTGCTGATGCACTTTTATCCGTTGATTATTGCCCAAACGACAATGTACGGCTTCGTAGAGTAATCGCCATTTGTGATAAATATTGGCAAGTGCTGGTACTGCTGGTAAACTACCGATAAATTTCACATTTAATGATTGCTTAGTATCCCAAAGTTGAGCAGTAACCACAGGAAATCCTTGGTTAAAATCACCTCCTAACAAGCTAAAAATCAATAGTTTACTCATAGGACCTCTTGCAAAAATATTTTGTTGCTATAATTAGATACTATTTTTTTGTCTAAATTTACGTACAAGATACCCAGAATTCTTCATTTTTTTGAATAATTGAATCCGGTGGCGATCGCTCGACAGTAGTGGCTACCCCAAAAATGAATAAACCTCCATTACACCACGAAACACTTTTGCAAGAGGTCTATACCCGGATTTCTGTGGGTTAATTAACGAAGGAAGAAGGAAGAAGGAAGAAGGATAATTGGTGGGGGACTTAAACCCAAAAGCTTGAAGGGAAGAAACAACATCCCGCTCCGCGTCCGGTGTGTCCCCGCGTCATCCTGTTGAGAGTTACGTTTTAAAATGCGGATTGGTGTTAAACCACAAAATTTTCTGTTATTTGCCATTCATCAACAGCAACTTGGATACTAAAACATTCTCCCACCTCTCCATCAAAACGCGGTAATTGCACGTAGTTATCTTCTTCTCGGCTTTGCACTGACTGAATTATTTCCCCTGATTCTGTCAGCAAAGCCAGCTTAATATTAGCAGGTAAATAAGTTTCTCCATTAGCGGGATGTAATTGCACGCGAATACTAACTTCTTGGTTTTCTTGAGGTGTCAAAGCAACTAGTAGCACCAATTGTTGAGACTCTATTTGCATTCCCAAATCAATCAACTTGGCTCGTTTCACACTAGCACTTCCTAACCCAGAACTACTCCTTAAATTAAAAGCTAGACTTTGAGAATTTGCGTCCAAAAATGTCTCAATGGTGTTCCAATAAGTCTCGTAAATGCCCTGCAACCAATTACTAAGATTAACTTGTTCTGTAGAAGATTGTAACTGTTGTCGCTGTTGGTATAGTTTTTGGTATAAATTCTGTCGCCACTGTTGATTTTCTAGCAAGGCTCCCCAAGTTGTAAATGGCACTGCTAATCGAGGAAAAGCCACAGAGGAATTACTTAACCGTTGGCAGAGATTTTCTGCTTGGGTAGCCGATAATTCTGGTAGGGGAGATACAGCAGTTTTCATCTCTTCTGTGGAAAATTGGTAGGTCATCCAGAAAGCATTGAGGTCTTTGGTTAAATCCTGGGCATCTAGGCAATAAGTTCTATCTACTGGGTCATAATTAGCCAAGGATTTGAGTTCTTGATGGGTTGTATAGCCCCAAAATCGCACCCAATCCCCATCTGGTTTAACTTGCACTGCTATATAATAGTCTGCTGCCCAACTGGGAATATCTACCCATTCTTGGGGTACTTCTAATTCCCCATCATCTATTGCCTCACTGGGAATTAACACAACTCGCTTCTGTCCCAGTAAAACTACTGTGCCATTCAGGAATTCCCAAAAACCAGGCACACCAGGGATGCATTCCCAGGCAGTAGCATTAGCAACATACTCTGCCTGTATGCAATTTAAAAAGACATCCAGGCAAATTTGATTAATATAAGCGCACCAACGACTACTAGATGTGGCATAAACTTGGCTTTGCTGCCAAGAATCTGCTTGGAGTGCTGGTGAAATTTCTAACTCCCATTCTCTTGGATCTGCAAATACACAAGTCATTTTTGCTACCTTTTTACTATTCTTTTACAACCTTTTACCACCTTATGGTAATTGTGGAATTAGCTTAAATTGTAATTAGTTCTCAACCATTCTTCCAAAAAATAACTCATATTTTTTATTTGGTTGGAACTTATAGAAATATTCAATGTCTCCTGGCTCCATTTGATTAATGCTGCCAACAAGGATTCTCTGGCTTTAATCAACCGGCGAGAAACTGTAGGCTGGCTGATCTGTAATTGTTTGATGATATCCTGTTGAGTAAGTCCCTGTTGGTAGTATAGTTTAAGTATTTCTTGGGATTGTGCATTGCAAGCCTGTAAAGCTTTTGACAATACATTTTGCATTTGCGAGAGTTGATTTTGGCGGTTTTGGGCATCCTCTTGGGCTAGGATATCTGCGATTAGTGAGTCAGAGGAGGGGTCTGGCAAATCCAAGGTGATATTAGAGTCATCTGCTGACTTGAGGGCATCTAGGGAACCCACAGGTGGATAAAGATAAGCACGCAAATATGTAGCAGTACTAGTTAACCACTGTTCAATGATATCTGCACTGCATTGTGGAGTCAGTTGAGTTAATTGGTTTATTCGTTCGCTGTTGTAGAGATTGACTATAGCTTCCCAAAGTTGGTGATTTGGTTCTGGTAATTTACTAGTACCTCCAGGGTGATTCTGGATATAAAGTTCTTTGAAACAACACCAGGCTAAACGATATTGGGCAATCATGGCTGGTGATAATCCAGCATGTGAGAGAGATGCTAGTACCAGCTTTTTGCTTACCTTGCGTAATAATCCCCAATTAGTGCAGCCATCAGCTTCTTTGCGCTGCCGTAAATTATCTCTCAACCGACTGGAAATTGCCATTTGGGCATAGGCTTTTAAGTTATTGCTAATTTCAGGTTTAAAGCCTTTGAGGATGTTTTCCACCTCAGCATTTGCTAATTGGAAGTAGTCAGCTAAACTATATTGGGTGTTGGTAAATTTGGTAACAGTGGTTTCCGCAGCCCAATAACATGCTTCTTGTAAATAAGCAGACAAATGCATTTTGGCTAGAATATGGGATTGGTTCTGCCAGTGCTTGTGCCAATAACTTGCCCAAAAGTTTTCTGCCTTTGATACTTCTGGGTTGTATTCTAAGCATTTTGTGATACTCCGGCGCAATTTGGGATCTGTTAACCATTTCCGGAATCTATCTGCTGACAATTGCGCGAATGTTGAGAATAATTCCGTAATATCTTGGCGAGAATGCATAAGGAATTAAAAATATTTTTGTTAAAAAGTGATTATTTATTCAGATTTTGATACTTCCTCCTAGCTTATCAGGTTTACCTACGCTCTTTTTAGTTTTCAAGCTTAACTGTAGCTTGCTTCTGCGTTGCGTTAGCTACTTCCAGAAGCCACTGCGCGTCTACCCGTAGGATAGCAGTACAGTATTGAGTTAATGAACTACGTGTATCCGCTATCGCGCTCGATACACGTTTCCGACTCTTCACTTGAGCAACTTGCTTGAAGCTTCCACACCAAGTAGAGGTTGACTCATCTGAGTCTGTAGAGGCACGTTCCATACCCCTTGCATGATTAAGCATTACCATTGCTGCGGCTACATCTCTATCACATCGATAACCGCACTTCTCACAATGGTGTTCTCTTTGTGCTAACGTTTTCTTTTTTTGATGACCGCAATTAGGGCAAGTTTGAGAAGGTTTTACTTTTTTGGTTGGAACCTCAATATAAAATCCCCCAGCCTCGGTAACTTTATATTTGATTAAATCCTTTAAGTTACCAATCCCAACGTCAAGAAGTGATCGATTCTCTTTAAGTTTACAGTCAATAACAAAGATTAGCAATGATTGTTATCAGTGAAGTTAAACGACTGTGGAGGTTTGCGCTGTAACTGAAGTTGGTGTCCTATTTCCAAACTGGAGGTTTGCAATATGTACAAGGGAGGATTCAAAACCTAAATGAATATGGTAAAATTTGCCACATTCTAAAGTTTTATTAGGAAAAGGTAATGCGATTTATCTATTTCCTGATTGGGTTTTTCGCTGGTAGCCTAACCTACATAAATCAGGGTGCAATCTTTCGAGCTCAAGCGCAAATTATTCCAGATGATACTCTTGGCAGTAATGATAACTCTGTAGTCATTCCCAACCAGATTATCAGAGAAGTTCCCAGTGACAGAATTGATGGGGGTGCAATTCGCGGGGGGAACCTCTTCCACAGCTTTACAGAATTTAATATTGAGTCAGGACGAGGAGCATATTTTACCAATCCCAGTGGCATTGAGAATATTTTAACGCGGGTGACGGGAAGTAATGTTTCTAATATTCTGGGGACACTGGGGGTTTTGGGTAATGCCAACCTTTTTTTGGTGAATCCTAATGGAATTGTGTTTGGACAGAATGCACGTTTAGATGTCAATAGTTCCTTTGTGGGTTCTACAGCCAATGCGATTCAATTTGGGAATCAAGGCTTTTTCAGTGCCACAAATCCTCAGCCTCCCTCCCAATTACTGACAATAAATCCATCGGCATTTTTCTTCAATCAACTTCAGACAGGAAGAATTGAAAGTAGGTCAATTGCACCAGCAGGAGATAATCTTCTTGGCTTAAGAGTACCAGATGGTCAGAGTTTACTGCTAGTGGGTGGAGACATCACCATAGATGGAGGGAGATTGAATGCTTTAGGTGGACGATTGGAGTTGGCAGGATTAGCAGGTGATGGAACGATAGGGTTAAATGTTGATGGTAAGAACCTGAGTTTGAGTATACCTGATGATGTAGCAAGAGCCGATGTATCCATTAATGGTGCAAGGGTTGATGTGAGTGCTGGTGAGGGAGGCTCAATTACGGTTAATGCCCGGAATTTAGAGGTAAGAGAAGGGAGTGAAATTTTTGCTGGGATTCGCTCAGGTTTGGGTACACCAGAGGCTCAGGCAGGAGATATTACAATTAATGCCACCGATAATGTTTTGTTTGATAATAGTTTTGCTTTTAACGATGTAAATCCTGGAGGGGTAGGTAATACAGGGGATGTATCAGTTACCACTGGTTCCCTTGAAGTTACCAATGGTGCCGAACTTTCTGCCAGTACCTTTGGAGTTGGGGATGTAGGCAGTGTCACTATTACCACTGGTTCCCTTGAAGTTACCAATGGTGGCGTACTTGATGCCAGTACCAGAGGAGTTGGGGATGCTGGCAGTGTCACCATTAATGCCACTGATTTGGTCAAGTTTGATGGAAATCCCAGTGGAGCAGGTACCCAAGTGGCTCCTGGAGCAGTGGGCAAAGCAGGGGGTGTATCCATTACCACAAAATCCCTTGAAGTTACCAATGGTGCCCTACTTTCTGCCAGTACCTTTGGAGAAGGGGATGCAGGCAGTGTCATCATTAATGCCAATGATGTGGTCAAATTTGATGGGGTAGATAAGGATGGATTTCCCAGTGGAGCAGGCAGCCAAGTAGCTCCTAGAGCAATGGGCAAAGCAGGGGGTGTATCCATTACCACAAACTCCCTTGAAGTTACCAATGGTGCCCAGCTTGATGCCAGTACCAGAGGAATTGGGGATGCTGGCAGTGTCACCATTAATGCCACTGGTTTGGTCAAATTTGATGGAAATCCCAGTGGAGCATTCAGCCGAGTGGCATTTGGAGCAGAGGGCAAAGCGGGGGGTGTATCCATTACCACTGGCTCCCTTGAAGTTACCAATAGTGCCGTAATTGATGCCAGTACCTTTGGAAAAGGGGATGCTGGCAGTGTCACCATTAATGCCAATGATTTGGTCAAATTTGATGGGATAGATAAGGATCAATTGCCCAGTAGAGCAGGCAGCATTGTGGGTCCTGATGCAATGGGCAAAGCGGGGGGTGTATCCATTACCACAAACTCCCTTGAAGTTACCAATGGTGCCCAATTTGATGCCAGTACTAGAGGAGTTGGGGATGCTGGCAGTGTCACTATTAATGCCACTGGTTTGGTCAAATTTGATGGAGATCCCAGTGGAGCATTCAGCCAAGTGGAAGTTGGAGCAGTGGGCAAAGCGGGGGGTGTATCCATTACCACTGGCTCCCTTGAAGTTACCAATGGTGCCACACTTTCTGCCAGTACCGGAGGAATTGGGGATGCTGGCACTATCACCATTAATGCCAATGATTTGGTCAAATTTGACGACAGTGCGGCAGGCAGCATTGTGGCTTCTGATGCAGTGGGCAAAGCAGGGGGTGTATCCATTACCACTGACTCCCTTGAAGTTATCAATGGTGCCCAACTTAATGCCAGTACCAGAGGAGTTGGGGATGCTGGCAGTGTCAACATTAATGCCACTGACTTGGTCAAATTTGATGGCGAAGATAAGGATAGAGGTAAGAGTGGGGCATTCAGCCGAGTAGAATCTGGAGCAGTGGGCAAAGCAGGGGGTGTATCCATTACCACTGACTCCCTTGAAGTTACCAATGGTGCCGAAGTTAATACCAATACCCTTGGAGAAGGGGATGCAGGCACTGTCGAAATTACCGCCAATACTTTTGAAGCCAGTAACGGTGGTCAAATTGTTAGCCGTACTGCCAGTCAATTTTCAGCAGGTAATATCATCTTAAATGTAACAGACAATATCACCCTCTCTGACTCAGACACAGGAATATTCGCCAACACAACTGAAGGTTCCACGGGTAAAGGTGGTAATATCATCATCGACCCCAGAACCTTTATTATCCGAGATGGAGCAACTATCGCTGTGAATAGCCAAGGAGAAGGAATTGGCGGTGATATCGACCTCACAGCAGGCTTCCTCACCCTCGACAATGGCACCATCTCCGCTGAAACCCGCAGTAATACAGGCGGTAATATTACCCTAAATCTGCAAGACTTGCTATTACTCCGCAACGGTAGTCAAATCTCCACCACTGCCGGAAATCAGCAATTTGGTGGTAATGGCGGTAATATCACTATTAATAATAGCCCCTTCATTGTCGCCCTCCCTAAAGAAAATAGCGACATTACCGCCAATGCCTTTACAGGTAATGGTGGTAATATTAACATTTCAACCAAGGGAATTTTCGGTATTTTTTCCCAAGAGCGCCTAACAGAAAATAGCGATATTACAGCTAGTTCGGAATTAGGGGTTATTGGTAATGTAACTATAAACACACCAGAAATAGACCCCAGTCAAGGCTTAGTTGAACTACCCTCAAATTTGGTGGATGCCTCCGAGCAAATCTCCAACGCTTGCACCCCAGGAAGTCCCCAAAGTCAGAGTTCCTTTGTGGCTACAGGACGTGGTGGTTTACCATTGAGTCCCACTGAACCATTACAAGATACCAGTACCCTAACACAGTGGGTAAAACCCAGAACCACTGTCCAAAACTCCGCCAAAGTTGAAAATCAGCCACAAGCACCAGCAGTCACCACCAGTTCTCCAGTTTCTCCTCTTGCCATTGTGGAAGCTACTGGTTGGGTAATTGATGCTAATGGTAACGTGCACTTAGTAGCCCAAGCACCGCAAGTTAACCCCCGCAGTCCTTGGCAAACATCTGCCTCTTGTTCTGCTCCCTAAATGTAGAGACGCGTTAGCGTAGCTCTTCCCGAAAGGAGGCTATATCGTGTCTCTACAAGGGTTCTGGCTGACGCATATTTAATTTCTACCAGAGGTCTATTACTTATTACTTATTACTTGCGCGTAGCGCTATAACTTCCGGAGATGTCAAATGGCGTTAATTAATTTTGGTTGGTTCAAATCAATTCTGCAAAGGTTGCTGCTTGTAAAGCGAGTAATTAAATTTGCGGTTTTCCATGTACTATTATTTACTCTCGCTTTTGCCCTGACTATTACCCCCATCACCTTTGCTAAACAACCATACACACATTCAGTAGGTAAAATTTCCAGCCAAAACAGTCAATTCTCAGCCACAACACCACAGCAACTTCTGGAACAAGGAGAAGCCCTGTATCAAGCAGGAAACTTGACTGAAGCAGTAACTATTTTACAACAAGCTAACCGTATTTATCAGCAGCAGAGAGATACCCTGGGACAAGCCGCAACCCTGACTAACCTCTGTCTGGTATATCAGCAACTTGGCTCGTGGACACAAGCCTCCCAAGCTATCAGCACTAGTTTAAATTTACTTGGTTGGGATGGGAAAAAGCAACAGTTGCAGAAAAAGACTCAAAAACCAGCATGGCTGGAAGTTTTGGCGCAAACTTTAGATATTCAGGCAGGACTGCAACTGGCACTGGGAAAAGCAGATATATCCGTAGAAACTGCCCAACAAGCAGAGGGAATCTGGAAGCAATTAGGTAACAATGCCGGAGTAACTCGCAGTCTTATCAACCAAGCACAAGCTTGGCGAATTGCTGGCTTTTACCGTCGGGCTTTAAAGATTTTAGAGTCCAGGGAGCAACAGTTAAAAACCGAACCAAATTCACCCCTGAAAGCCGCTACTTTGCGTTCCCTGGGCAATGCTTGGCAACAATTGGGTGAGTTAGATAAATCCCAGAAAACACTACAACTAAGCTTAGAAATCGCCAAAGGACTGCAACTGTCTCCAGAAATTAGCCTTACAGAATTTAGTCTCGGTAACACTGTGAGGGCATTAGGTAATACCAAAGGTGCAATTGCTTATTATCAGCAAGCTGCTGCAATCGCATCCGAGCCACTCACCAAAATTCAAGCTCAAATTAATCTTCTCAGTTTGTTGGTTGAAAATCAAGATATCACAGCAGCTAAAGAATTAATCCCTACAATCAAATCCCAACTTCCTACTCTGCCTAGTAATCAAGCTAGTATTTATGCTAGTATCAATTTTGCTGATACTATCATCAAAATTAGTAACAAAAAAGACGTTGCCCAAATTCTTGCCAATAGTATAAAACAAGCCAAAGCTATAGGCAATAAGCGCGGAGAATCCTATGCATTGGGAATTTTAGGAAAATTGTACGAGCAGAACAATCAGGGGCAATCAGCACAGAATTTGACTCAGCAGGCATTATTTATCGCTCAGGAAATCAATGCTTCAGATATTACTTACCGTTGGCAGTGGCAGTTGGGACGTTTGCTAAAAGTAAAGGGAAATATTCCAGGAGCCATAGCTGCTTATGATGCCGCAGTTTTAACACTCCAGTCTCTCCGCAGCGATTTAGTCACAGTTAACCAACAGGTACAGTTCAATTTCCGGGACAGTGTAGAACCTATTTATCGGCAGTCAGTGCAACTGTTATTACAAGAGTCAGGACAAGGAAAACCGGATTTAGACAAAGTACGCAAGCGCATAGAAGCATTACAACTGGCAGAATTAGATAATTTTTTCCGGGAAGCTTGCTTAAGTGATAAATTTGTGGTTATTGACGAAATAGTAGATCAGAATAATCCAGATACAGCTATTTTCTACCCGATTATTTTAGACCAGAAATTAGAGGTTATTGTTAAACTTCCCAAACAACCGTTGATACATATATCTCCTCAAAATAACTGTATTTCTAAAGATAACTGTGAGGATGTAGAGGAGGTAATTACAAAAATGCAAGCAGCAATAGTCCAACCCGATACCGGAAAACAATTTAGAAAGCAATCCCAAAAGCTTTACAATTGGTTAATTAAACCTGTGGAAGTAGAACTGCAAAAGAGCGGGGTTAAAACTTTAGTATTTATTCTAGATGGCTCCCTGAGAAATATTCCCATGGCTGCACTGTATGATGGCAAAGAATATTTAGTCCAGAAGTATGCTGTAGCTCTCAGTCCAGGATTGCAACTATTTACTCCCAAACCTCTACAAAAAGAAATAAATGCCCTTGTAGGAGGGCTATCCCAACCACCCAAAAACGAGAATTTTACCCCACTTCCCTATGTCAAAGATGAACTAGATTCAATGCAAAAATTAGGCATAACAAAAACTACACTTTTGGAGCAAGATTTTACGAAGAAAAACTTAGAAAAAACAGTCAACATCCAACCTTTTGGAGTAGTTCATCTGGCAACACACGGTAAATTTAGTTCCAAAGCTGAAGAGACTTTCATCCTAACAGCTAATGGACGCATTTATGTCAAAGAATTAGATGAGTTACTCAAAACTAGAGAGGAAAATCGAACAGAGCCTATTGAACTACTTGTTCTGAGTGCTTGCGAAACCGCAGCGGGAGATAACCGCGCTGTATTAGGATTAGCAGGAGTTGCGATTCGAGCAGGTGCGCGGAGTACTTTAGCATCTTTATGGCAAATTGGCGATAATTCCACTGCTTTATTTATTAGTGAATTCTATCGTCAATTAATAACTGGTAAAGTCACAACAGCAGAGGCTTTACGTCTTGCTCAATTAAAACTGCTGAATGATTCTGCATACACTCGTCCTATGTATTGGGCACCCTATGTGCTAGTTGGTAATTGGCTGTAGAGAGTGTTGCAAGTCCTAAATAAAGCTGCATGTCACACTCTAAAGTTAATTTTTGGTTATACCAATTGGCGTATGAGGCTGCGCTATATTTCCCTCAGGCTAAAGCCTGGGGCTATACGAACAAAGCCTGCCTACGCAGGCTTAAATTTGGCGCATCTTTATAAAGAAATGGTATTAGTAGTAGGAGCAGTATTACCCCACCCTTCAAAACCAGCATTATTGACATTTTGTTAATAATTAACTAAAGGAAATTCAGCAATATTATCCAAGTTTATCGACTGTAGTAAACTTTGCCAATCTGCTGCTAAAGAGGCATCATTAGAATTAGCAAGGCGTAGTTGCCCTAGCATTGTCAAAGCATCAAACCAAATACCATTAGCTGCATAAATGGCTATTTTTTTTCGGGGTTCTGTTGCCCTTTGCAACTGCTGCTTTAAACTAGGATGCAAATTTACTCTTTGGATGTCTCCTTCTACATAGATAGGAACACTCGTTGTTTGTTGTTGATTACAACGAATTTTAAAGAACCACCGATATGTTTTACCTACTTGCAATGGTATTACAGTAGATGGAATAGAAATACCAATGACACCAGATTTTGCTTTGAGGGCAATGTTTTGATTTTTATAAATTTCGTTTTCTGAGCTATCCTGTAGAACAAATTCAGCACTCATGTTGGTATAGGGAACATAAAACCAAAACATTGGACGTTCAGAGGTGGTTAGTCCCCACACATCTACTGACGTTGATGTATTTGTTTGTTTGCTAGTCGCCACGCGCTCTTGAAAAGGGACTAAAGCAGTGAGAGGAGTCTCCACCGCAGGACAATCATTGCGGCTACCCATTCCCCTTCTACGTCCAGATACAGTACTTAACCCAGCAGGTGGTTTTGGCGGTACAAAAACTGGTCGAGAGACTGCTTTTTTAGTAGGTGTAGGAGGTTTTTTGATTGGTTGTACGGGTGGTTTAGTATTTGTAGGTGGTTTAGTAGTTGTAGGTGGTTTTGTTTGGGCTGTTACCTCTGCAAAATATTGTAAGGTACTGGTAAAAACCAAAGCACTCGCTAGAATCCATTTTATAGATTTAGATAGTAATTTCATAAAGCTGCTTTCAATTCAAATAACTTCGTTTAACGGGACTTAGGCAAAAACTACCCTAAAAATGGCTTCCTTGGGGAATCTCGTTGCTGGAGTTGCCCACGAAATCAACAACCCCATTGGCTTCCTCAATGGCAGTATCAGAAATGGTAAAGACTATGTGCAAGACTTGTTTGAGCATTTGGAAACGTACCAAGAACAGCATTTTAAAAAAGCTCGTCGTTGGCACAACGGAGTAGAGGGATGCATCAGCTTTCTAAAACGTTGTTTTGGTTTACAACGCTGCTTGTACAAGGGAGAATCAGGATTCTCTCGTTGGGTTGGTTTGGGAATTATCGCTCATAATTTAACTATTATTAGTCGAGTGACTACCAAAATTTCAATCAATCAAAATCTCAATAAATAACTTAGTTATTTTGATGATTTTTACCTTCATACCTATTATAGTTTCATCAAATATCATGTCTAAAAAATGGTCACAATGTTTGATTTTTATTTGTTGATGAAAATATAGCTGACACATACAAGTATCAGCTATTAATGAAGTTTGATATCTGAAAAATTTAATAGTTTTGCACCGGGAACTAGTCTAAATGAAAATGATAATCATAGAGAGGCGAGCGTCGCTCGCCTCTCCTCCCATTAGGGCGATTATCATTATTAAAAACCTCGAAAAAGGTAATATTTGCATCAACTGCAAATCATATGAAACTCAATTGGAGACAGGGATTTGAGTGACATTTGAGGGAAGCATGAGCCAGATATTTATGGACGGGTTCTATTAACGGTATTCAACTACAGATTTGGGGAACTTGGTTATTTTATGCCGTATTGGTAGATTTAGGTGATGCCGTAGCGGATGAACTCTCTTTACAGGCGCGATCGCATTTCTTTGGAGATGATTTATCGTGGTCTTTATCATTTTTATGTTGCACATCAGAAAGGTCTAGTTTCTGACCCAGTTAAATATTTTGCTGCTCCTGAAAATAAAGACTTAGGTATTGTTAAACGACAACGAAAACCTAACGTTAAGTTAATTGTTGCACCATTCCCTGACAAACAGCTCGGCTCTGACCAATTTTTCTTTCAACCATCTTCTAAAATCCCCTTGACAACTGCGATACAGGCTTAACTTGTGACCAATGGGCTCATGGTAAATAGGTCAGGGTGAGTGGTGATTGTTTGCTAGACTTTAGTACCTAAGAGGGTGTTCTACTTGCTTGACCCAGCTTTAGGGTTAGCCATTGGTCGCGATCGCGTAGTAAAAATAAGGCAATTAATCCACCCAATGCGGGAACCGCAGCCCAAAATAAGGTGTTGGGACTTTCGTAGGGATTTAGTAGTTTTTGATATGTTGAAAGCACGGATACAATGTGCATTCCCAGCAATGCACCATAAGTCCAAGTTTTGAATAAACCCACCAGAAACATGAGAATAATTAGAGTTTGAATCGCACCCACAACATAGGAAATTTCTGGTGAGATTTGCATAAAGTAAAAACTAGAAAATATCTTTTGCGTTGATTCTGGTTGTATCAGCTTCCGTAATGACCAAACGAGAAAAAATATTGCTGTGGAAATGCGGATGATGGCTAAACTGACTTGTAATTTTCTTTCGTCTGTCATGGTTTTTACTTTAATTTACTTATCCAAATAAGTCGATAGGCGCAAAACTCCCAAGTGTGTAGGTGAGGATCGAACCTACACACTTCTTTTAAGTGGGAGATGTAGCACCAACGACTATTTTAATAGCCCTGATGCTGACTAAAGCCATCTGTAAATTTATGTAAATAAATTGGTCAAATTTATCTTTGATATACTAGCATAAAAATCTAGTGGATAGGTCGATACCATGATAATTTACGAGTTCAAAATCAAAGCAAAAGACAAACAGTATCGCGCTATAGATGACGCTATTCGTACTAGCCAATTCATTCAAAATAAATGCTTGCATTTTTGGATGAACAACAAAGGCGTAGATAAATATGACCTTAATAAATATTGTCGTGTATTGGCGGCTGGATTTTCTTTCGCTAATGAACTTAATAGCATGGCTAGACAATCTGCTGCTGAACGCGCTTGGAGTGCAATTAGTAGATTTTACGATAACTGCAAAAAGAAAGTTAAGGGTAAAAAAGGGTTTCCTAAATTTAAGAAAAATTGCCGTTCTGTTGAATATAAAAGTTCAGGATGGAAGCTTTCATCAACCAGGAAAAGGTTAACAATTACCGACAAAAAAGGTATAGGGACTTTAAAGTTAAAGGGAACCTATAACTTAAATTACTATGACTTAAAGCAGATAAAACGAGTTCGTTTTTTACGTCGTGCAGATGGGTATTATGCCCAATTTGCAATAGATGTCAAGATTAAAATTGAAACTGAAGCTACTAAACAAGTAACGGGAATTGATTTGGGACTTAAGTATTTTATTGCTGATAGTCATGGTAATGTTGAACCTTCTCCTCAGTTTTACCGCAAAGCTGAAAGGCAGTTAAGTAGAGCTAATCGCAAAAAGTCTAAGAAGTTCAGTCAAGAAAAGAAAAAAGCAAAAAAACCACAATCCAACAATTACTATAAAGCCAAAAATCGATATGCTCGTAAGCATTTAAGGGTAAGTCGGCAACGTAAAGAGTATTGCAAGAGATTGGCATACTGCGTAATTCACTCTAATGATGTGATTGTTTATGAAGACTTAAATGTGAAAGGCATGGTAAAAAATCGGCATTTGGCTAAGAGTATAAGTGATGCTGGTTGGACTACTTTCCGTAATTGGTTAGAATATTTTGGGTTTAAATATGGGAAAATAACAATTGCTGTGCCTCCCCATAATACAAGCCAAAATTGTTCTAACTGTGGCAAGAAAGTGAAAAAATCTCTATCTACCAGAACTCATGTTTGCCCTGATTGTAAATATGCAGAAGATAGAGATATTAATGCCAGTATTAACATTTTAAAACGTGGGTTAAGTACTGTAGGGCATACAGGAACTTACGCTTGGGGAGATTTGCCCTCTTGGGCGATTGGTGAGGCAGCGCGGTCTTGGGGGTCTCCCCCATGAGCGACTGCCGTTCGCGGAGCGTCTCCGAAGGAGATACCCGAAGGGTGCAAGCCTGTCGTCTAACGGCGAGTCTGTGAACCAAGAATCTCCCGGTTTATAACCGGGAGAGTGTCAATAAAGTTCTCTCCCTGGAAGCGTGGTGAGTGGCGACGATAATCATCTTCTGGAATATCATTAGGACTTTTAAATTGTCCAGACAAAAAGCCGCGACCCAAGGGGCTGTAAGCCACAAAGCCAATACCTAACTGGCGCAAGGTAGGTAATATATCCTCTTCAGGTTCGCGACTCCAAAGGGAATACTCAGTTTGCAAAGCACTAATTGGATGCACAGCTTGAGCGCGACGAATAGTTGCAGGTGCAGCTTCAGATAGTCCCAGGTAACATACCTTACCCTGTTGCACTAATTCTGCCATTGCACCTACAGTATCCTCAATTGGGACTTCAGGATCGACGCGGTGCAGATAATAGAGATCGATTGTGTCAATACCTAAACGTTGTAAGGAAGCATCACAAGCTTGATGCACATATTCGGGTTTTCCGTTAACCCCTTTAAAACTTCCGTCCTCACCACGAACAATGCCAAACTTAGTGGCTAACACTACACGCTCCCTACGGTCAGCGATCGCTTTACCAACTAGCTCCTCATTATCACCCAGTCCGTACATATCAGCAGTATCAAGTAGGGTTACCCCCATTTCCAGAGCGCGGTGAATTGTGGCGATCGCTTCTTTTTCATTGCGTCCGCTATAAAACTCTGACATTCCCATGCACCCGAGTCCGAGAACTGAAACTTCTAGTCCCTGAGTACCTAGCTTACGTGTTTCCATTTTGATTCTCCGATGATAGCAACAGAAATGAATAATAATAACCCTAACCAGGATTGTTGACTATTTTTCTCAGAGTTAGGCTGCTTTGCTTCTGTTACAGAAACGTCAACATCTTGCTCAAAATTTTGCTCTAGACTCGCTTTTAATTCTGTATCTGGTGGCTGTAACTCGTTCATGACTTTTTTGGGTAATGGTTAATGGTCATTTGTTACGATTTGAAAATTTTATGCATACCAGTTGGTATGTCAATGCATAAAAAAAACTAAGCTGCTACACCTAAAATTCTCAATAGTCCTGGCTTCAAAACAATCATTATACATACCGTTTTGTATGTCAACCAATTTGTAAATGGGGAGTGGGGAATCGGGAGTCGGGAGTCGGGAAGAGGTAATTTCATCCTTGGTTGTGGGCAAAATTGCCCCTGCCCTTCGGGTTGCACCACTTGCTACAACGCGGGGAACCCGCGCAACGCAGTGGCTTACCTCCTGCCTGATTCAATTGGTAATATATGTGGGGCTTAGTGCCTTCAGTTCATCTTCTGTTAATTGAATATTAGTGGCAGCAATATTTTCTTCCATGTGTTTGATAGTGGTCGTTCCCGGAATTAAGATAATATTGGGCGCACGATGCAACAGCCAAGCTAAAGCTATTTGATTTGGTTTCACACCATGACTCTGGGCTATATCTGCAATCATGCCTTCTGCATTGGCAAGGGGTGCGCCACGTTTCAGAGGATGTGCATCTAGAGAACCGTAGGGGATAAAGGCTATTTCATGTTCGGTACAGTAATTCAATATATCTTCGTTTTGCCGTTGGGTAATACTAAAGCGATTTTGCACTGAAGCTATTTCGACAATATTTCTTGCTATTTCTATTTGTTCTATACTGACGTTAGATAATCCGATGTGACGAATTTTTCCTTCTTTTTTTAGTTGTGCTAGGGTTTCTATTGATTCTGCAAAAGGCACTTTCGGGTCTGGACGATGCAATTGATACAAATCTACTTGCTCTAGTTTCAGCCGCTTTAAACTAGCTTCTACACTGCGTCTGAGACTCTCAGGGCTTCCATCTGCTTGAATATTATCAGGAGAGAGTTTATTGATGCCTCCTTTAGTAGCAATTACTACGCCATCGGCATAAGGATACAAGGCTGAAGCTATAATTTCTTCATTGAAACCTGGACCATAAGCTTCTGCGGTATCAATAAAGTTAACTCCAAGTTCCACTGCACGACGTAAAAGCTGTTCTCCTGCTTCCCATTGGGGATAAGCACCAAAATTTCCTGGTTGTCCTGTGAGTCTCATCGCACCGTAACCAAGACGATTGATGTTTAAATCTCCCCCTAGTTTGAAAGTGTTATGGATAGAGGGATTAGATTGTGATGTGTTGTTAGCCATAATTTCTGTCATTTCCTGTGGTGTAGATTGCTTTGCGACTATTTTGTAGAGTTCATTGAACCTGAAGACTCAATTCTTAATAAGAGATTACTTTGCGATTACGCCAAAATTTACCTGTCTCTTTGCGGGGTGCTTCCGTTGCTAACCAAATCGCTGTATCTGCACCCTGTTCTGGGGAACGTGGTGCGGATGTACCACCCATATCGGTTCTCACCCAACCGGGACATATGGCATTTACAACAATCCCTTTTGAGTGTAAAGCTTGCGATAACATAATCGTTGCACCGTTCAGTGCTAATTTGGATAAACAGTAACTGGGAACATCCGCAGACAGCCCATTGATTTCGCCATAACCACTAGAAACATTAATTACCCTTGCATCGGGGGATTTTTCTAGAAGTGGTAAAAATGCTTGTACCATGCGAATTGCACCAAAGGTATTGGCATTGAATGTTGAATCTAACAGTTCGCGGTCAATAGTGAGAATATTTACGCCTTTATCAGGATAAATACCCGCATTGTTAATCAAGACATCTAACCTATTAACTTGTTTGTGTAAGCTTTCCACCGCTTGCTTGATGGAATTATCCTCTGTGGTATCCAGTTCAATGGGTATAACTTTACCAACTGCTTGCAGCTTTGACGCAGCTTCTTTTGCTTTGTCGAGAGAACGTGAAGTGATAATCACCTCATAGCCTTTTTGCAGTAAACCCTGAGCAATGGCATATCCAATCCCTCGATTACCACCAGTGACTAATGCAATTTTGCTATGTTTGTTTTCCATTGTTTTCCCTTTTGATATCTTTGTCATTTAACGCTACGTTTCGTATCGATTTTGGGCAAAAAAACTCCTATTCAAAATCCGTATTTGCAGCTACTGCTTCCCAAGCATCCAACTCTGCTGTCAAGGACTCAATCTTTTTGCCAAATTTCGTATAAGCGTACTTACCCAACACAATTCTTAGGGGTGGATTGTCAGAGTTGACCACTTGAATTATCGCTTCAGCAGCTTTTTGAGGGTCACCCGGTTGTTTTCCTTCAATATTGTTGAGGAAATTCACAAACTTACCCACAGTTCCTTGATAAGCTTCCATCTGTTCTTGAGCGCGGTCAAGAGAACGTCCGATAAAATCAGTGCGGAAAGGACCAGGTTCGACAATTGTCACCTTAATTCCCAAGGGTGCAACTTCTCCGTGTAAGGCTTCTGATACTCCTTCCAGGGCAAATTTTGCACCACCGTAAATGGAAAAGCCTAGTTCGTTGGTAAAACCTGCGATCGCTGACATATTAATAATGTGTCCGCTTTGTTGCTCCCGCATCATAGGAAGTACGGCTCGAATTACGTTAATCGCACCGAATAGATTGGTGTCAAAGTTACGCTGAATTTGTTCATCGCTAACTTCTTCTAATGCCCCAATTAAACCATAGCCAGCATTATTAACCAATACGTCAATTTGTCCGAAAGCTGCGATCGCCTTTTCTATTACTGTTCTAATTTCTGCTTTGTCAGTAACATCAAGACGCAATCCTATAGCCGTTTCGGGATATTGAGCGATTAAATCCTCTAGTTGTTCTGGTTTGCGTGCAGTTGCAATAACTCTGTCTCCTTGCTTGAGGAGTGTTTCGGCTAAGATGCGTCCAAACCCTGTGGAACTGCCTGTAATAAACCATACTTTGGAGTTGTTGTTAGTCATGATAGTTTTCTTCAATTAATTAACGTTACGTAGTGCAACTAATTTAAAGAAAAAAAATGCTATTTATTTGGGGTTTCTCCAACAGTTAAATGCTCGTGGACTAATCGCCATTCACCGTTGATGTGTTTCCACATATGAGTACCATACTGTCGCACCTTCACTTCCTGTCCATCTTTTGAGGTTCCCCCACCAAGCCAAGAAAAGGTAGTTACGGCTAAATCTCCTTGAATTGAAATTTCTAAGTTGTCTTCTATTTCAATTTTCCAGTAATTAAAATTTAGCATCACAGGAACCCAGGTATCGATATATTCTTGCAGGCTATGTAAAACTACGACACCAGCATCAAAATTATCAAAGACGAGAATTTCGTTTTCCCCAGTTGCAAAGATGTTTTCAAAGCCTTCTCCTGTAAAGGGTTTATCTTTGGGACTCCAGATATCGACCCATTTTTGAGTTAGTTGGCGAATTAAGGTTTTATCGGTTGATGTTTGCAGTTGCATTGTTGTATCCATGTTTATCGCCTCCGGATAAGTATTTAGTAAATTTAACTACATGAAGCCTTTAACCATCGTTGAAACAGCTTAGTTAACATTGGCATTACCCAATACGTCATTAGATAAACCAATAATCCAGTCAAAACCAAGGTACGCAGAGGTAAGGGTAGTAAATTCAACAGATTTCCAAGTAAAAATAGGATTCCGGTAATTAACGGGTAAATTGCTAGCCATGTCAGCAGAAATAATTTATATCTAGATGGTTGAGTTTTTGCTCTATTGATTTTCTGCTTTTGGTGTTTGGGCCATTGCTTTGAACTCAAAGCTTGATGGTGAGGGTTTAACATGACATCACCTGGTTTTGTATGCTAAATTAATTATCGTTACGCCACGTAAATTAATTTAACAAGGAGGCTATGATTATGTCAACAGCTAAAACGAAAAAAGCTAAAACCCCTGCAAAAAAAGGACGCGGACGACCTCGCTCCCAAGAAGCGCACCAGAAGATTCTCAAAGCAGCCTATGAATTACTTAACGAAGTGGGATTTATGGCGCTGACTATTGAGGGGGTTGCAGCAAGGGCGGAAGTCGGAAAACCAACGATTTATCGACGCTGGAGTACTAAAGCACAATTGGCAATGGACGCATTTTTATCCGCAGTCACCCCAGAAATTGCTTTCCCCGATACGGGTTCGGTAGAAAAAGATTTTAGAGAGCAAATGTACAAAATTGTCAAGTTGATGAATAGTTCTAGGGGAGAAATTTTAGCAACTGTTATCGGTAGCGGACAAATGGATGATAAGTTAATTGCTACTTTTCGAGAAAATTGGCTCATTCCACGGCGCAATGATGCCAAACGAATTTTCAATCGCGGTGTTCAACGGGGGGAGTTACGTAACGATGTAGAAATAGAGGTAGCTATTGATGCACTTTATAGTCCTCTTTTTTATCGTTTGCTGTTAAAACATGCACCCTTAACTGAAGCTTTTGTAGATGATTTAATTGATATTGCCATGGAGGGGTTAAAGTAAAGTTAGTTGAATAGAACTAAATAGGCTGGCACGACTCACACCAATATTATTTTGGATTTTTCTTTATGTCCAAGGCAGTACAATACATAACCAATGAGCAAGGAAAACGAGTGGGAGTTTTGTTAGATTTGAACACCTATTCTCAACTCTCCCACCCATGGGAGCTAGATGTACATTGCTTCAGATATTTTTTATACATAAAATTCATTTTTTACAAAGCTAATCTATATTGTACGGCTCACGCCTGGGAAGTTGTGAAGATTATCAAAGTAGGAATGTAAACGGTGAAAACTTCACAACAAATAGCAGCAGAACTACAACAATTTATCGGTTCAACTACTCTCTATAAACATTGGCTCGGCTGTAAATATACAGAAGGTCTCAAACACCTTGCCGACGAAACTAATTGCTATTGGTTATTGGATGCGATTTTCTCTTATCAAACGAAACAATTCCTCTCCAATCCCAAATTAAGAGAATTTCAAATCTGGCATTTACAAGCTGAAAATAACTTCGGTATTCTAACTTGCGAATGGGATACAAATCAAGAAGTATTACGCCAGGAAATCAAGTATACAGACTTTCTCCTCAGTCACATCAAGTTGTATTTGATAGAAACAATTCTCATGCTCCCAAGCGAATACTAATCCACTTCACCTTGAAAAAAGACTGGGAGAATAATCATGATTCAAGCTATTAGTAAAGAACAAACATTTGTCACTAACCTCGAACAATTCGTGACCAAAGCTGACAAATTCATCAAAACTTACTACTCAGGTATTAGTGAAGAAACCCATGTTAGAGAAATAGTGCAGGAATTACAAAATTTGGTGTCGGATACAGATTTACAACAGTTGGAAATTGATTATCAGCACCACTGCGACATTAAGGATTTAATAGCTGATTGTGATGATACATCTTGGTTTTAACACGCTACGCGAGAAGGAAGAAGGAAGAAGCAAGAGGGAAGGAGGTAAGTTATTGGCACCTGATAACTGGTAACTGTTAGCGCAGCTCCGACCCAGGAGGCTAACTGATAATTGATTTCAGGCTAACGCCTATAGGGAAATGAAGAATTAAAGGTAAGTCAAATTATGGCGACACGTAAACAATCAACAACTAATTTTCAAACCATAGATACCTCTATTCTAGGGGAATATGCAGTTAGCGATTACTCCGAACCTGTATATTCCAAAGTATACTACTCCATCCGCTCTTTATGTGGACTTGTCGCCAAGCGCACCCTCAAAGATACCTTTAGCTGGGACGAATTCAAAGAACGTTTTGCCAGTGATTTTGGTACAGTGGAAGAAAAGCGATATACCCTAGAACAATTACTAGCAGGACTTACGCAACTGGCATAAGCAATGGCGCGCAGAGCGCGCCGAGCGCCTAAAAACTAAGCCATAGACATAGCAATATCCGGACGTTTTAGTTGCTCGATTAAATAATTATCAAGTAAATTATGCTTGATTTTATAAATCGTTTGACCTGTTTTATAGGCTAAATTTTTTAGTCTCAGCCAAACTAACATCGCACTCTTCATTATGATTTCTCTGAAGACGACCTTTACGACATTGACATGATTCAATGCCAGTTAATTGTTTTATCTCTCTGTGAAACTCCTCTATTTTCCAACGGATTTTACACACTTTTTGTGCAACATCCGTATCACTTTGAGATATGTCATTAGTCGCGACATAATCCGTCCTATCGGTAGAGATAGTAACCCGGAATAGTTTCACTTTTTTTTCAGCGGGGAATGCTTTAATTTTTATAATTTTACCACATGATAACTCATCTTCACTCCATGATAATGATTCAATATTTTTATATTTTTCCTGACCAAAAGTATCATCAACTAAACGATTAGTTTTTAAAGGACAATAAAAAATTTTATCTAGGCTATCAATATAAAGCATTAAATTGTTGACTGCATACCATGTATCCATTAAAACCGTATCAAAGGGCAGAAGTTTCTGATATACAAGCCCTTGCAACATATTTTTTACATGGTCAACCTTAGTTAAACCATCATTATCAGGAGCAAAAATACGATAATCTACTACCCAAAAATTGAGAGTTTTAGGATTTACGTATATACAACTAACTACTCCGATTCCTTTGACTATGCCATGGTCATTTCCGCTATATTGTCTTCGGACTATTTCAATTTATTCAGAAAATCTTTTATCTAAAACTGTATCATCAAATATAATACAAGCATCCTCATCAGGGACAATTAAATCTTTCACATTATCCCAAAGTAAACGAGGAGTTAATTTCTCATTTTTTAAATAATAATAGGGATAAACCCCGCCCTTAAAGGGCGAGGTATTCGTTATTAATTTTATCATGAGTAATATTTTCTAAGTGTTCTGCTAGATTAGTCATCGTATAGTTAATTTGACAGAATAGTAAATATTGACAATAATTAAGTTTAGTAAATTTCATCGCTAACCAATTTTTTTATGCACCCTCTGCTTATTATCTCATAAATTTTTTTCCGAAATCTACTTGATTCATTACTACTAACAATTCTAAAAAGGGCTGATTTCATAAATTGTTGCATTTAGTACTAAAATACTACTTAATGGCGATCGCTGCGGTGCCAGTTGCGTAAGTCCTGTACTCTATTGCACTTTAGTCAATATCGTGTCGATTTATCGAGGCACCTGTTGGGCGATCGCTTTCATTAGTGTTTTGTTTCCGAATTGTTATTTGGTTTAAACCTTTGGTTTGTAAATAGTTCCAAAGCTCCTGAGAACTCGGCTCATTAAAGTCAAGAATTAATGGGACATCTCTATCCTTAAATCCGATAACCAATTCATCCCTAATTACTGATATACAAACCATCAAATCTAGATTGATTAATCGCCTAACTACAATGTCAGCATTCTTGTCTTTATTTTCCAAAAAGAATAAATTCATATTTCATCTCCATGTTTTTATATTTCCATTTCTTTGAATGTATCAACACATTCTTTTATCGCTTGCACTGCATCATTCAGTGTCAAATTTGGGTTTTCCTCTAATTCATAGAAAAAATATTTAGGCATTTTTCTCTCCCATAAGTAAATGCTTAATTCTCTCTAAAAGTTGCTTGCCCGCTTGATAGCTGTTACCTTTGTATCCTAGGACCTCTTTGATGACGCGGGAATCACTGAAGCCCGCTTCCAAACAGGCTTTTACCACTCCCACAATTAGATTTTCGTGAAAATTATCTGTTGTGAAAAATGGCTGTAATGGCTGTTCTGCCTGAATTACAACCATTTTTTTTGGGTCATTTTTGGCCGCTGGCAGGAACCGTTGTGTAACTGATTTCATTTCCCGGTAAGCTGGAAGTTTACACCTAAATAGCATGGTCAAGGTGGTAGCCACGAAGTAGGTAGTTGAAGAAATTAAATGAATTGAACTACCTACGTTATTTATATCGTGGTGGAAACCTGACTCACGCGGATTTATCCGCAGTGTTTATTTGTAATGATGTGGGTCATTAATATATTGCTCGATAACGGCGGATGAGATTTTACCTGTCGGATCAAAAAAATAAG
>JASJDS010000204.1 GCA_030065055.1 Calothrix sp. MO_192.B10 | reverse complement strand
CCTGGAAGATGGGAGATTCTTCCAAGCCTAGACAGCATAGCTTGAAATATCCTCATGTAGCTGTCCGGTTCCCAGGCTCACCCCGTTTGCCAACAATGGGCGGAGTGATATTTCCTTTCAACTCGCCGATTCGAGATTTGGGCGTATACTTTCCGAGAGTGCCTCGGTAGGTTTTAATGTCTTATACTGACTATTCGTATTTTATCATTTAAAGGCACAGCCAAAGTGCTACCTCGTCCTACATCTCCTGCCTTAAGGCACTTGAGTTTTGGACTTCGACTAGTTTCTATAAACAACCCGGAAAGCAAATGGGGATAATTGAATATTGGTAGTCTATTTAGGAAAGGTAGGAGTAGGAAATTAGATTCTTCACTGCGAACCTACAAGCGATGCTCCTTTGGAGCCGCTATGCGATGCTCCTTCGGAGCCGCTATGCGATGCTCCTTTGGAGCCGCTATGCGATGCTCCTTCGGAGCCGCTATGCGATGCTCCTTTGGAGCCGCTATGCGATCGCAATTGAGGCTGTTTAATCTCACCTGGTAATTTCAAATCGAGCAAGTGCTGTGTTTGGGATGAAATTAGGAGAGAATGTCAATTTACTAGGCTGATATCACAACTAAAAGATGAAATTTGACAAAATATTAATTGCTAATAGAGGAGAAATTGCTTTACGCATTATCCGCTCTTGTGAGGAGATGGGGATTGCAACCGTTGCTGTCCATTCTACTGTCGATCGCAATGCTCTCCACGTTCAACTTGCTGATGAGGCGGTGTGTATTGGGGAACCTGCTAGTGGTAAAAGTTATTTAAATATTCCCAATATTATTGCCGCCGCATTGACTCGTAATGCTAGTGCCATTCACCCCGGTTATGGCTTTTTATCAGAAAATGCTCGGTTTGCGGAAATTTGTGCCGCTCACGATATTGCCTTTATTGGTCCGACTCCAGAAGCGATTCGCTTGATGGGGGATAAATCTACTGCCAAGGAAACCATGCAAAAAGCTGGGGTTCCCACGGTTCCAGGTAGTGATGGTTTGGTAGAATCTGAAGCAGAAGCATTAGCGATCGCCAAGGAAATTGGTTATCCAGTGATGATTAAAGCCACAGCTGGGGGTGGTGGACGGGGAATGCGCTTAGTGCGTCAGAAAAATGATTTATTGCCATCCCTACAGGCAGCGCAAGGGGAAGCAGATGCAGCTTTTGGCAATTCCAGCATTTATATAGAAAAATTCATCGAACGTCCCCGTCACATTGAATTTCAAATTTTGGCGGATAACTATGGTAACGTGATTCACTTAGGGGAACGAGATTGTTCTATTCAGCGCCGCAACCAAAAGCTGTTAGAAGAAGCACCCAGCGCGGCTCTTGACCCGGAATTACGGCAGAAAATGGGAGAAGCAGCAGTCAGAGCAGCTAAATTTATTAATTTTACTGGTGCGGGAACCATTGAGTTTTTGCTGGATAGTTATGGTCAATTTTACTTTATGGAAATGAACACCCGGATTCAAGTAGAACATCCGATTACAGAGATGATTACTGGGGTGGATTTAGTGGCGGAGCAAATCAGAATTGCTCAAGGAGAGAAGCTGAAATTAACCCAAGATATGGTTAACTTAACCGGTCATGCCATTGAATGTCGCATTAATGCCGAAGATCCAGACCATAACTTTCGACCAGCACCAGGACGAATTAGCGGTTATTTGCCTCCTGGTGGTCCTGGAGTGCGGATTGATTCCCATGTTTACACCGATTACCAAATTCCACCATACTATGACTCTTTAATTGGCAAATTGATAGTTTGGGGACCCGATCGCTCCACAGCCATTCTCCGTATGAAAAGAGCATTAAGGGAGTGTGCCATTACAGGATTGCCCACAACTATTGGATTTCACCAAAAAATTATGGAAAATCCCAATTTTATCAAGGGACAAATTTATACTAATTTCGTACAGGAACACATGAAGTGATACCATTTTGGATTTTAGATTTTAGATTTTGGATTACATGGCACTAGGTTTTCGGGTTAGGACATTTTTCTGTTACCTGTTCCCTTTTTAGGCAAAACATGATGTCCTAACCCATATGCTTACTTTTATCAGTAGTACTTGCCAAAATCTATCTGTTGCCATTTGTTGCCATCATTTTTACCAACGGATAGTCTTTTTCCCAAAAGTGGTATAACTACTGTCTATGAATGTAAGCGAGCGAACATGGTCAGCAGTCCTTGCTGACCCAGAAGAATTTCCCGCAGCAGACTAAAAATACCGACCCAAATCACTGGGGTAATATCCACGCCGCCGATAGGTGGTACTAATTTACGCAATGGAATTAAAAAAGGTTCAGTTGGCCAAGCAACAAGATTGAAGGGTAAGCGGTTAAGGTCTATTTGGGGATACCAAGTCAACACTATACGCAAAATAAATAACAGAGTCATCAGTGCCAACAATGGACCAAGAGTCCAAGTAGCAATATCAATAGCAGTCATGGGGTTGAACCTTATTCACACAATCACAACTATGGTCAGTTAAGCAAAAAATATTAAGCTTTGTAAAGCCTACTATTTCTCATTTTAATTTACATCTAGACCAGCACAGGGGTTACAAAGAGGGAAGGAGGGAAGGAGGGAAGGAAGGAAGGAGGGAAGAATCAACCGTCAACCGTCAACTGACAACTAACAACTAACAACCATCACTCTCCCCTGCTTCCCAAGGATGTAATAGACAATTAGAATTGAGATGGAGTATGTAACAAAAGGTTGAGTTGTATGACACCTTCTTTAGCAAATTTTTTTTGGAGCTTACTTTTGGGTGCGGTGATTGTTGTCATCCCCGTAACACTGGCATTGATTTTTATTAGCCAAAACGATAAAATCCAGCGTTCATAAGACTTAACATTGCCCCCACTAATTTCACAACCAACTTTATGACCAGTAAATTGCCAGATGAATCTTGAAGTCATTTCAGACAATGGCAATGTACACTGGGCTAAAGGATAGAAGCTAATTTAGCTTTGGGTTGATGGCTTCAAAGCATACAAATTGCTTTGAAGCTTTAATATTATTGTGTATAGCTAGAGTAGTGGTTTTAATTTTAGGCCGTTAATATAGATTTGATATTAGGAAAAAAAAATGATCATTTTCGGGCTGAACTCAGCCAATATTTTGGCTCAGGTAAATTTTGGGGCGAACTCAGCCAGTATTCTAGGTATATTCTTGGCTGTGGCTGGGGCGGCTCTGTATTTTTTGCGCTCTGTACGTCCAGAACTCTCGCGGGATCAAGATATCTTTTTTGCAGCGGTAGGACTACTATGTGGTTTTATTCTCATCTTTCAAGGTTGGCGTTTAGACCCAATTTTGCAATTCGGGCAACTCCTTTTGGTGGGAACTACAGTATATTTTGCTTTTGAAAGTATTCGCTTGAGAGGAATTGCCACGGAGCAGGCTAAACGTAACACCAAAATTGTTGATGACGAACGACCAGTCAGCAATAACTACAGGTATAGTAGAAGGTCTGCTTATCAAGCAGAAGTGGATGCGGAGTTAGAACCACTTCCCTATGATGAAGACTATTACGAAGAAGAGCCTCCCCGCGCTCGGATTCCTGGAAGTAGGGATAGCCGTTTATCTCGTCGCGATGAGTATGAGAATGAACCTCCTCGTCGTTCAGAACGCCGTCCAGGAGAAAGGTCTTCCAGAACGCGGCGAAGGGATTATAGCAGTTCCAGCAGCCGTTATGCAGAAAGATTTGATAATGATGATAATTGGGAGACTTCTTCCTATAAAGGAGCTGATGACTGGGATAATTCTATCAGGGATGAAAGGGGAGATAGGGAAGTAAGAAGACCCTCTAGACGTAGTAGTAATGGTTCTCGACGTTCGGAATTTTCTTCCCGTGAAGAACAAGAACCCACTCCCAGAACCCGAAAGCGTCGCCGTCGTCCTACAGATGAATATTCGAGGGAGCCAATGGCTGATGATGATGCTATGTCAGTGGAATATAAGCCAATTGAGCAGTCAGACGATGAACCTAATAACTCAACTAACTTAGACGATGTTTGAATTAGTTACCAGTTCCTGTGGTAATTTTAATTCTGGAAATCTCCTAAATTAATATAGAGGTTTGCTGACTGGCGACGGAAAATAGTTGAGGTGAAAAAATTTATACCTAAATTTCGACCCCAAAGACTCAATCATTGGGGTCTAGGTTTAATTGTGACAATTTTATTGTTTTCTTGTAGCGATCGCCAAATTCCCATTGTCTCTACTGCTCTCAACAGTCGCTACACTGAGGAACAACCTGCTTTAAGTGGGGATGGGCGATTTTTAGCTTTTGTATCCCATCGCAATGGCAATCACCAACTACTGGTTTACGATTTACAAAAACAGCGGTTTATTCCTACTCCCCGTTTAAATAGACGGCGAATGATAATTGAAAGTCCTAGTTTGAGCTATACCGCTCGTTATATTACTTATATTACTAGCGATCGCGGTAGACCAGTGGTAGGATTGTACGATCGCGCCACCCAAAATTCCCAAATCCTCACCCCTAGTTACCGGGGTTGGGTGAGAAATCCTAGTATTAGCCCTGATGGGCGTTATGTTGTTTTTGAAACTACTATTCGCGGTCAATGGGATTTAGAAATCCTAGATAGGGGACCTAATATTGAGTTAGATATTCCCAATGGTGCTAGGGTTCCTGCGCCTCCGGGAAGTGAAGGAGTGAAGGAGTGAATGAGTGGTGTTGAATGGAAAAATTGGGTAATTTATTTTTTGGAGTTCTTGGAACCAGAATTCAAAAGTCAACATCAGTAGCTAATGTTGAAAAAGTTTCTTTTGATACTTATTTTTGCTAGTTTAGGTTTGATCAATGGCTGTGTCGGTTATCCACGCCTACTGAATTCTGCTTTCGATCCCGGTGGTAGAAGCTTGAATAGTCCCGCAGCAGAACGTAATCCCCACATTGCTGGAAGATATGTTGTTTTTACTAGCGATCGCCGGGGTAGTCAAGATATTTATTTATTCGATCGCCTCAGACGTAGTTTAATAGATTTACCGGGGTTAAATTCCTTAGATGCGATCGCTGACCATCCAACTATTTCTGAAGACGGTAATTATATCGTATTTGCTACTTATCGTCAAGGGCGATCGGCAATTTTTTTGTATGATCGCCAAACCCGTCAATCCCGTAATTTAACCCTCAATTTACAAGCAGAGGTTCGCAACCCTACTATTAGTGCTGATGGTAGTAGGATTGCCTTTGAATCTAGTGTCAATGGACAGTGGGATATTTTAGTGTATGACCGTTTTGGGCGACCTTTGAATATCCAGTAAACTCCACCCTAGTACCGTGTCCTACTAGCAAAGACTGGAATTTCAACCTGAAACAGGCAAAGCTCATTACAGCTTTGAAATCAGAAAATTTGCATCCAGAAGTATCATTAGATATTTACAATAACATAAGTGTTTTCGTTGATTAGAATTATGACATATCCACCTGCACCTTGGAGACTTGAAGGCTATGCCGTTCAAACCTTGCACTTAGTTGATATTGAGCAAGCCACTGCTTTTATTCCCTCCGAATTGGAGATTGTTTCACTTTTACCCGGTAAAACTCTGGGGGGAATTTATGTATCTTCCTATGAAGCTGGCTCCTTATTGTCATACAATGAGCTAATTGTGGTTCCAGCTTTTGTACGCTATCAAGGACAGACTGGAGCTTGGATTTCTCATATTTATGTTGATAACGAAGATTCCGTTGCTGGAGGTAAGGAAATTTGGGGATTACCCAAAGAAATGGCTGAATTTAACTGGGATAAAGGTAAAGTCAGCGTCAGGCAAAATCAATGTGAATTATGTCAACTGTATTATCAAAAAGGTTTATTGAGCTTATCTACATGGTGGCGACAAGGATTTAGGGGTCATGCTTTCGGTGGTTTGGGTTCTGAATTACTATTTTTTCAAAGTCATTTTAAGTCTCAAATCAGTTTATTAAAAGCTAACTTAGAAATTCCCCAAGAAAGTCCTTTTGCATTTTTAAGCTTGGGTCAGCCTTGGTTAACCCTGGATCTACAAAAGTTAGAATTAGTGGCTGGCGTACCAGAGTTACTGGGAAATCAAGTCATTAATTTGAGTTTAGCTCCCAAATAAGAAATCAAAATGAAAATCAAACATACAATCAATCTGCATAAAGCTCTCACATTTATCTTTATATTGGGCTTAATGTTCGCCTATCAAAACTTTACTATCACTCCCTGGGTTTATTTAGCTTTACATGGTACTTATGGATTCATGTGGCTACTTAAAGACCGCATCTATCCAGATAAGCAATGGGAGGAAGAAATCCCGGTTCCAATGGGAATATTTACCTTTGTAATGCTTGGTTTATATTGGGTAGCTCCATTTATCTTAATCAGCAGCGGTTCCGAACCTTCTCCACCGTTGATTGCTGCGGCAATTTCGATTAATTTATTGGGAGTATTTTTACATTACAGCAGTGATGCCCAAAAATACTACACTCTTAAATATCAACCCGGACTGATTACCGAAGGTTTTTTTGCTCGTTGTCGCAATACTAATTATTTAGGTGAAATTTTCATCTATTCTGGTTTCGCAATGCTAGCTCAACATTGGCTACCCTTTCTGATTCTGGGTTTCTTTGCAGCGTTCATATTTGTTCCCAATATGCTGAAAAAAGATAAATCTCTCTCCCGTTATCCGGAGTTTGAGAATTACAAAGCTAATTCGGGATTGTTAATACCAAAGTTTTTTGGGAATCAGCCTCAAGTTTCAGCAGGTGTAGTAGTTTCTCAAGAGCAGCCCCACCAAGAGAAAGTCAAAAGTCAAAATTATTAAAATAATCTTTAATTAAGTTTTGTAACAGCGATTTAAACTCCGCCACAAAAATTGCCACTTCTAAAAGTGGGGGAATTAAATCCCCCCACTAATTAATGGAAAAATACTTCTGAACTTCTGATTCTGTGTTAATTATTGTTGCTGTTCTCGGACAGCATTAATAAGCTCACGCACTTGTTGAGTCCCCTGGGAAGATTCAAAGGACAATGGGAATTTACCTCTAGCAATCATGCGTAATCCTAGGGGAGCAAGACTGAGTAAACCCTTAATATCTCGAAAATAATTTCCGACTACTTGTAAACCAAATTGCCGTTCATCAATCCAACCACCGGATTGGACTAACTCTACTAATACCTTGCGGTGGCGGATGGAACGGCTGTCTTGCTTGCTTTTCTGCTGGAGAAGTTCTTGCTTAATTTTCGTGATTTGATCTAGGGGAGCCACCTCCATGGGACAAACTGAATTGCAGTAATAGCAACGGGTACAACCCCAAACTCCCTTAGTACCTTCATTGTACTGCTCCAAGCGGTTTTGGCTGTCGTCATCGCGGGAATCTGCCAGGGTACGGTAAGCTTTAGCCAGGGCGTGGGGGCCGACAAAATCGGGATTAACTTCTACGGCATTGCATTCTGAATAGCAAGCGCCACACATAATACAATTACCCGTTTGGTCTAATTGCGATCGCTCTTGTGGGGTCTGTAAAAATTCCCGTTCTGGAACCTTTCTACTGGCAGTACTCACATAGGGTGCGATCGCTTCCAAATTATTCCAGAAACTACTCATATCCACCACTAAATCCTTAATTACAGGCATATTACCCAAAGGAGCAATGGTGATTTCGGGAAGATTATCCCCTGTTTCTGAACCAGAATCAGGTTGTAATCGAGAAACTTCACTGCCAATATTTTCTTTACAAGCTAGAGCCGAGCGCCCATTGATTCTCATGGCACAGCTACCGCAAATAGTATTGCGGCAATTTTTGCGAAATGCCAAACTACCATCTTGCTCCCATTTAATCCGATTGAGGCAATCCAGGATAGTATTGCCTGCTTCTGTTTCCATAACATAAGTTTGCCAAGTAGGAACAGAATTTTGTTGTTGTCGAAAAACTTTAAAAATAACTTGCATTTTCACCCACCAATATCTTGTATTTATCCCATGATTTACCCATACAGGTGAATCCGATGAAATTTTAATGCTTGACCCATATCCGGGAAAATTCTGATGTCCTATGTACTAATACACTCAAGGTAAATGATTATATATTCAGCATAACCGCGAAAATACCACTGATATAGACATTAGCAGAACATCTAGCTGCAAAAAATATCAGATATGCTTAAGTTTCCCTGCTGATTTGCTTTGATGACAAAAGTCTCCCCTCGATCAAATCCTCTCCAGTACTGGTAAGTGGAACTAGGAGAAAAAAACCTATCCTTGAGCAGCTAAATGTTTGTTTGTATAGGACTCATATTTGATTTTTGAAAAAAACGAGCGTACAGTTTCTGTTCCCTGTTCCCTGTTAAGAGTTCCCTACCATCATGAGTGATTTCACAAATCAAACCGGATTCCTATAGTTATATAGATTTGTAAAACAAGTTGATAAACATCAGGAAACCCTAATCCATAAACTCTGAGGGGGAACCCAGTTGTAAAAAACCTGGTTATCATTTTTATGAATTTTTATAAAATCACAGTCTGGTAATAACGGCAATGGCAATAAACTGGGTGAAAAATCCTCATAGCTTTTCCCTCCTGGCATTAACTCAGCAACTGAAGATCACAGCACAACTACAAGTTTAATTCAAAATTAAACAACTATTTTGCTATTATTAGTTCATGCTAGTATTTAATATAAAATTACCCAGCAACAAAACCAGTCTAGTTTGCCATAAGGGCGAAATAATACTTTTTGTTTCTTGGTAATGGTTAGATGAGAAAATTCTCGTCTTTACTGGCAGAATATAATATTATATGCCTACACGATCTGAGGGGATATAATATACTGTCTTATGCTGAGGAGAGTGAAAAGGTAATAACCTGTAACTCTAAAGTCAGAAAGACAAGTAATAACAGTGGAAAAGTCTGCAATTTCTTTTTGGATCTACTAACTTATGCTAAGTAGCTCCGACTCACTTAATTGGCAAAGTTGACTTGAATTTAACATAGTCACAGCCGCACCAAAAGAGAAAAATATTTGATTCCCCCATGAAAAAGAAGGGTTACAAGGACCGTAAAGCTACTTCATGGACAAAACTCATTGTGGATGACCTATAGAAGGTAATTTTGGAGGATTATAAGCAGAAATAAACCACTCACCCTATGGTCTTGTAGGGATTGTCTTGATGTCAAAAAGCCAATACATGGTGAATTTAGGCATCAGCTATTACATGGAAAAAAGTAAGGATATTGGGAGCGTAATGACTGAAACTGCAACCGCGCCATTAACAGGAAAAGCACTGCTTAGCAAGGTGAAAGAACTTTCTAGCCTACCGCGTAGGGAAAGAGCCAAGCAGTGTGGTTATTTCACAGTTACTAAAAATAACCAAGTTCGCGTCAATCTGACTGATTTTTATGATGCTTTACTGTCTGCAAGGGGTATTCCTCTAAGTCCAGAAACACCCAAAGATGGGCGTGGACGTGAACCGACATATAGGGTGAGCGTTCATCAAAATGGTCAAATTGTCATTGGTGCAACTTACACCAAAGCTATGGGCTTAAAGCCTGGTGATGAATTTGAAATCAAGCTAGGATACAAACACATTCATTTAATTCAACTAGGACCAGCAGATTCGGAATCCAGTGAGGATTCTGAATCAGATGAATAATTTTTGTTCGTAATCGGGGTGAATTTTAGCAAAAAACTGAATGACTGATCCCGAAATTACGAAATCATGAAAATGATGTGTGGGACACCCTACTTAGTCTAAACGAAAAAACGTTCATGAATGAAAGTAGACTTCATAAAGTAGTCTTGGGAAAATGGCTGCAAAAATTTTCCTGACTATAAAAGTCCTCAAGCATGAATGAAAATCGGATACTGTTTACCCCCTTAGTCACCAATTGCAGGAGACAAATATAACTGGGGGTATTTTTTTCACAATTCACACCTAAAAGCACGCGGGACAATGGTAGCCCCATATTTTCAAATCGGGGCGGAAATTGGACAGTGGCAATTTTAATTGCCGTGAAATGATATTATGGTCAGATAGCTGTATGCCAATAATTTGTCCGTAATCCACGGTTGAAAGTACTGGGATATTTTTTGGACAAAGTATCAGGAGAGTTTCTATGTAGGGTTATCCCAAGGACGGAGCCGTTCTACTTGGAGCCATAGAAATGTTGAATTAAACCACGAAACTAGTAAGCGAGCCTGAAAGTCCGAATCCTGGTTGTCGGTAGAGCGGTTCTCCTAAGAGCTAGAAAAGTATAGCCAGATAGCTATTCAATTGCATTTAGAATCGGGCGACAAGCTATACCGAACTTCTGGCCAG
>JASJDS010000192.1 GCA_030065055.1 Calothrix sp. MO_192.B10 | reverse complement strand
AACCGCTCTACCGACAACCAGGATTCGGACTTTCAGACTTGCTTACTCGTTTCGCAGTTTAAATCAACGTCTTTATACCTCCATTTAGAACGGCTCCGTCCTTGGGATAAACCCTGTATAAAGACTTTCCTGATATTTTACCCAATCAATGTCCCAGTACTTTCAACCGTGGACTTATGGGCAATTTCTTTTTGGCTTAAAGCCGATAGAAATTATATCATTTCACGGCAGATAAATCTGCCCGTGTCGCATTTCCACCCCGATATAAATAACACCCTTCGGGTTCAGCAGTCGCTCATGGGGGAGACCCCCAAGACCGCGCTGCCTCACCGCTACATCAATTCATTTAATTTCTTGACATAGCGGTTTCGGGGCTACCATGCTCCCAAGTATTTTTAGGTGTAATATCAGGTTTGTCTAATTAGTTACGATAAAAACTTTGCACACTTCTTTGTGTTTACCCTTTAGGAAGCCACTTCGTGTCTAATGCGTGAGCTTTTATGATAACTGTTTAACCGAATATGATATAATAACTGTCCTTTATAAAGCTGCGCCAAACTCTCTCCATCTCTGTTTTCTTCGCGTCCTTTGTGTCCTTTGTGGTTCATTTTTAATCTGTTTTGCTCAGTCCTAATGTCTAGTTTTACGAGTTTTCTTACGGGCAGCATCTCGGATATTTTGCTGGAGTAAATAACCAAAACCCACTTTTTCTAAACGACTGACAAATTCTTCACGGGTATTACCCAACGTGACAGCTGTACTGTCAATATTCCAATTATGGGCAGATAGCTGACTGAGTAAATATACTCGCTTAGTTTGTTTGGCAGACAAGCGATAGGTTTTGAGATATTCCAAATCACCATTTTCCCGGATAATTACTTCACCAATATGATTTTCCTGTTTAGGGTCTAAATCGGTGATAAATCGTTGTAAAAAGAATGGCTTAGCGGTGTATAGAATCTTGGATTGTAAGTTACGTTGTAATAATCCCTCTGCCATAAAGCCTTGAAAAGATGCCCAATCACCACGCATTTTATTTATTGCTTTTCTCAATGTTGCTAAATTATGAACCTGGGATTCATCTACAGATACATCCATAGGGAAAGTAGTATCAAAAAGCAAACCATATTCGTAAAGTAATTCGCCATAGAAGTCTTCTATCAAACTAGTATGCAGTAGTCGGTAGTCTTCTGATGTAGGAACCACAAAGGCTGATGCTAGGGCTTCAGCAACAAATACCAATACCCCCACCTGCCGGGGATGGATTTCAAATACTCGTAAAGCTGATTCTAAACCAGCAATATATCTTCCAGGGATACTGGTTTCATAGCGACAACCAAGACCATGGGATAGGGCATATTTAGAATACTCACTCCAAGCAACATCTGGACCAGAAAAGAATAGGGATAGAAAACCTTCCATTGCCAAATGTAAGGGTAAGAACCGTAGTTGGTTTTTGGACTCGCGCTTCGCCATGCGATGCATTAACCGTACCTTTGCACAGCCACAATTTAAACGTTTCCCATCCTGCTTTACCATCTGTCCGCCATAGGCTGCTACCGGACTACCATCATCAGTCCAAGACATGACTAAGCCGTGGGGAACGTAGGAAAAGTATTTCATTCCTGGTGCTTCCATTTCCCCTTCTAGGGAAACTATGGTCATATCTTCTGCATAGTTACGTTGCATTAGTCGCAAGTCACCGCATACTTGACGGCGCAGTAAGGGGACAATGCGAACTGCACCCCAGATTTGGGAAGGTGCAATTTCTAATCCTTGGAGGGAGATGTCTTGGGGTAGGTGCTTTTTTTGTGCCATATCTGTTGATGGTTGAGGGTTATTAGTTGTTAGTTGTTAGTTGGTGGTTGTTAGTTGGTGGTTGATGAGGTGATGGAGTAATCTAAAATCTAAAATCCAAAATTGTTGAGCATTTGCTGTACTCGCTGTGCTAAGTAAGCTTCTAGTTCTCTCAGGGATGCTGAACCATCTGCAAAGCGAGCAAATCCTAGCATTGTGGGTAAGTCTTCTGCATCCCTTAAACCAACGGTGGGAATATAAGAACTTAGATTACGTAGGGAAAAATCATCGGCATTGAATACAGGATTGCAGTGAACAATACCTGTTCTGCGCCAAGGATCTATTTGACGACGATAAACCCGCAGTACCTCTGCTGCTCCCCTAGGAGGGTCATTTTCACAGCCATCGGACACAATTACTACTAAATCTGCATCCCATTCCAAAGCATCTAACAAGGGAGTTGCTAAGTCTGTTTGTCCGTAAGGGCGCACCAACATGGAATTATGGGTAGGTACTGTCCAGAATGCTTGATATTCCCTCGATGCTGCTTGGAGTAAGTAATGAGCGGCTAAAGCTACACCTAATGGACGGCGGCGTTTTTCGCTGGAACCAGAGCTAGAGTAGCTACAATCTAATATTGCTGCAACCTTTCCTAGTTTGAGTGGTGCTTTTTTTAAGGCTATTTGGGCAGATTTTTCTAGGGCTTGGTGTAAGGTATCCCATTCTTGTTTTCTGGTTTCCACGGGTAAGGAAAGGATATACAGAGCTAACTTAGTTAGGGGTAATCTTGCCAAATTGAGGTTAATGTCCACCTCAGTGCGTTCCGCAGCACCCTGAAAACGCAACTTTTCCCCTATTGTCATCTGTTCTTGGATGCGAGACAGAAATACATCGCGCTTAATTTTGTGTTTTACCGCCAAACCTTCAGCAACGGTGAATGGTAATTTATACACTGCTTCTGCACTGTAATGGGCAAGACGAAAATTTTCAAATAGTTCTGTTTTATACTGTTTTTTCTGCCAGTTACGGAAGAGGAAAGTACTTAATTCTCCTGGTAACTTTAAATGCACGTGGGCTGCGATCGCTCTCACCTTGGAACGATACTTGACTGCATCAAAATTAACATCCCGGCGTTGTTGCAAATAATCCCGTGCGATCGCTCTAGCACGACGATTGTTGATTCGCTGTTTTCGCAGTTGTTGCAATACTCCCCAAGCCCGTTGTGGTGGTAATTTCTCTAAGGCAGCAGCAATTAATGCTCCTTCTTCTTGGCGGTGTTCTGGTTGGGTTTGCTTGCCTGTTGCTAGCAGCTTGATGATAATTTGGGCTTGGTTGAAGTGGTTGATACCTGCTGCTAAGGTACGGGCATATAATAAGCGGTAATTACCTAAAATATAGTCGTGGAGAAAATTAATTGATACTTTTTGACCATAAGCATCATCATAAAATTCTCGCTGTCCTGTACAAGCAAGACAGGCGTTGATAAACATGACTAAGTCTTCCCGTGCTACTTGTTCACTACGGGTATTTACTGTGTTATTGATCATGGTTATTCCCTCTTTCCCTCCTTCCCTTCTTCCCTCCTTCACTCCTCCCCCAAGGGGGACTGTTCGGGGAAAGGGAATACAACTAGCTAGCACGAGGTTGAAAATCGGATTCGGAAGTTGTATTAAAGTCCCGCGAACGGTAAGATTAATAGGATTTTGAGCGTTGCTAAATAATATTGAATTTATCTCACGCAGAGGCGCAGAGGCGCAGAGAGGAAGAGTTGAAGATGAAGAGGATGCTGTTTGGGGAAAGGAGACACAACTAGCTAGTACGAGTTTACAAGTCGGGTTCGGAAGTTGTGTTAAAGTCCCGCAAACAGCAAGATTTAAACTTGACAGTATTTTTCTGCTGATTGTACCTGTTGGAAGAATAATTCTAGGAATGGTTCTAGTTCTGTGACAAAAATACCTGTATCAGTTTCTATATCTGATGTGAGCCAAGTTCCTTTGAGGGTAATTTCCACCAACCCAGCATCACAATGGCATAGTTCTAGGATGTTTGCTGCGGCTAGGTTTTCCAAGTCATCCATGTACCTGGAGTCAACAGGAATCGGGAAGGATGCATGGCTGGGTTGTATGTGAATATTTATAGCTGTTCTCATGGCTAGGGTAACTCTATTTGCTACCCAAGCTGTTAGGGGTTGGTTGAGTTGCTCTAGGTTAAAGCTGTTTTCGGTGTAGGTTAATTTCAACATAGTTCTTACCTAATATCTGGGAATTTAATTAAGTTAGTTATAGGTAGTAAGTTTTAGTTTTCTTATTTATGTACATTAGTTTAGCTAAAGGTATTTCCCCCAAGCTAATTACAGCCTCAATTCCGGAAAAGCTTGTAAAATCAAGGTTGTAAACCTAGGGGAAAAGATTAACCTGGGGGATTCCCCCAACTTCCTCAAACAATTTTGGATTGGGAATTAATATTTCCCTCTTTTAAAGATGGCACGAGTCAGTTATGGCCCACAAGTCAAAAAACGAGTCAGGTGCTTGTTAGAGGTGCTGTTAGTTTATGCTAATGATCAGTTATATGTAGAAGATGAAGGAATTCTCGATAGTCTGCAATCGCAAATTCAAACTCGTTGGCAAGGTGATAACCATTTAGTTGTCAGGAGTAAGGTAAGGTTTCTCTCTGCTTTAACGGAGTTACAGGCTGATTCGATTTCTTTGACGGGTACACAAATTAAGGAAGCGTTGAATCGGTTGGCGGATTTTCTGGAAATACTGGAAGATAATCGTTCTACCCGTAGCGGTTCGGAAAATTGGCATTTTACATTGCATTTATGGCATCCTCGCCATGAGATAGAAGCTAATTTACATGAGTTTGAGCGACAGTGGGAACTGTGTCGTAGTGGGAAGAAGGTAGAATCTACTACCCAATTATCTACCCAAAAAGATGACTACTGGCAACAACTATGCCGTGGTTCTCTCCAAGCACAAAATCAAAGACAACTTACCACCAATCCCCTGACAATGGCGGATGGGATATCATTTGAGTTTGATCGGGTTTATTTGCCTTTAGGATTGGTAGAACGCAAGCAGAGGGATCGTAATAGTCGAGATGTTTTAGCAATTCATGGTTCCCGTTTATATGAGTCCCAGGAGCAGGAAAACCCTGAGATTTTCACCCCGGATGAATTTTTACAGCAGCTATCATCCCAGTCTGGGAGTCAACGTATTGCTATCTTGGGGGAACCGGGTGCGGGTAAGACTACTTTGCTGCAAAAAATCGCCTCCTGGCTGTTGGATAATACTCCTTATTTACCAATATGGGTTTCCCTGGCAGATTTACAGGAAACTTCTTTAGAAGAATACTTAATTCATGATTGGTTGCGAACTGCTACCCGTAAGCGCAGAATTACACCAGAGTTAGAAGATGCTTTCTGCGAACAGTTTAACCAAGGAAGGGTTTGGTTATTGCTGGATGGGGTGGATGAAATGGCAATGGAATCTAGCCAAGCTTTAACTAGGATTGCTAAATTTCTGAAAGGTTGGATTGCTGATGCCACGGTGGTATTAACCTGTAGGTTAAATGTGTGGGATGGTGGGAAAAATGCTTTGTCATCATTTACTACTTACCGCAACCTGAATTTTACTTATGGGAATACCCAAGTCCCAGACCAAGTAAAGGTATTTATTCATCATTGGTTTGCAGATAATTCCCAATTAGCAGATAATTTGCGATCGCAATTGGAACAACCGGGAAGACGGAGAATTAAAGATGCTGTCAAAAATCCGTTACGGTTGGCGTTGATGTGTCGTACTTGGGCATTGACAAAGGGGGAATTACCCAGTACTAAAGCTATGTTATATGCCCAGTTTGTGTCAGCAATTTATGAGTGGAAACAAGACTATTTCCCTACCACCATTAGCCAGAGACAAGAGTTAAATCAAGCATTGGGGGAATTAGCCCTACAAGCTATTGGTCAAGCAGAAACTAAATTTCGCCTCAGTCATAGCTTTATTTGTCAGGTATGGGGAAGTCCCCATGAGGGGATGTTTCAATTAGCATTACAATTGGGTTGGATCAACCAAGTGGGTATATCAGCAACCCAGGGAGAAAAGGTATATGCCTTTTACCACCCTACCTTTCAAGAATACTTTGCTGCCTTAGCAATTGAAGATTGGCATTTCTTCTGGAACTCTCCCCAAATCCCCATCTTTCAACCCCAATGGCGGGAAGTAATTCTCCTCTGGTTGGGGAGAACTGATGTACCACAACCACAAAAGGAAGATTTTATTCGCTCCCTCATCTCCTTTAAAGATGGATGTGGTGGTTTCTATAGTTATCAAGCCTATTTCCTTGCAGCCTTGGGAATAGCTGAATTTGCTGATTGCTCCCTATCTCAAGAAATTGTCACCCAACTAATTAAATGGCGTTTTGGCTACTTTCACCCCAGAAAAAAACGTTGGTGGCGATATCCCCCACCCATTATAGAAGGTGCGCGGTGGGCATTATTGAGAACAGATAGACACACTGCAACAGCAGCATTAGAAAACTTCATTCAATCCAGTGAAAATGAATTTGAAATCTGGAGTGCTGCCTATAGTTTAGGGAAAAGCTTCGATCCTGGCAATGCCGTTGCCATCACTGCCTTAGAAAAACTAGTCACATCTTTACGGTTAGAGAATTTACGCTGGCAAGCCGCAGATAGTTTAGGTAAACTCGAACCCACAAATCAAGTAGCAATTGCTGCCTTACAAGAGATGATTGCCACTAGTAAAAAAGACTCTATCCGTCGTAAAGCTGCTTATAGTTTAGGTAAAATCGAAACGGGGAATGTAATAGCTATTTCTACTCTAGAAACAATTATTACCTCTACAACTAATAAAGAACTGCGACAACAAGCAGCAGAAAACTTACTGATGATATCCCCAGACAATGGAATCGCCCTACAAGTATTACCCCAGAAACCTAAATCTACTCAAATACGAGGGAACCGCAAACCCAAGAAGAATAAACAGGAAAACAAAGGTAGAATCATCGCCGCTTTAGTGGAAGGGATTGCTCTGAGTAAAAATGATGATAGCAAAAGACGCAGAGCCAGCACCCTAGCAAAATTTGACCCAGGAAACCCCATTGCCTTTCATACCCTATTACATCTAGTTAAATCAGCAGCCAGTGATTCCATTCGCAAGCATACCGTTGAAGACTTAAAAAAAGTTTTAGTTGATGAGCAAATTCCCGAAGCGATCGCATTTTTCAAAGATTGTTTTAGCGATGAAGTTACTCAAGAGGAAATGGAGGAATTTCGTCATTGTTATAAACTGCTTTGGTACTATGCAGAACAGATAAATTATGCTGATTTTCATCAAGTTTGGCAAGGTGATATTGGTTGACTTGAAAAAATAAATTTTATTCATTATTTGTTTAAATATTTGATGAATGTAAAACAATATTTTTTATTCAAAAAATACACTGTGTTATCAACAATAACCTATCCAAATCATTCATACCCGTAGGGGCGCATTGCGTGCGCCCTTACCCAATATCTATTGTCTGTGCCCTTTCCCATTACCTTGTACATGACATTTAAGCGATTTAGATTTCATTTAAGGCTTGAGTGAGCAAACAATTTTTTCACTCCTTCCCTCCTTCCCTCCTACTCTACTCTTCGAGAAGCCACTTCGTGTCTACGAGAAGCCACTTCGTGTCTACACTCCTTCCCTCCTTCCCTCCTAACTTTCAAGCTAGTCCCCCACGGTCAAATCCCACAACCTGCGGATCTGAAAATGCGGGGGTGACTAACTCCTCAAGGGCGCACGCAATGCGCCCCTACTACGGCTCCCACACCTAAGCTGTCAACCATCAACTAACAACTAACAACTAATAACTAACAACTATTTTCAAGCTAACACCATCCAAAAGAGTAGAGTTAACATTAGACTCATCACCCCAATCAGATGTTCAAATTGTTCTAATACCCGTGGCAATTTGAATGTGAATTTGAGAAAAATCAAACAATATGCCAACCAACCAGCACCAATGGTTATCAGAGATTTGACCAAGTTCGTCACTGTATACCCTTCGTAATAAAAACCATTTGCTGCAACTAGTCCACCAAGCAACAGAATTATTGCCAACCAGAAGCCTAATTTTATTTCTCTGTGCTCCGCCGATTGTTGTTGTGCTTGTGAGGGTAGAAAGATAAATTTAGCAAATGCGATCGCAGTTCCCAGAGTTGCAATATTCATGGCAATTGCTTGCCAGGAACCTAGCTGTTTGAGGGTCAATACCTTGGACCCAAAACCAGCTAGCAAAGGGAAGCCTGAAATTGACAAACTGGCGATTGCTAGAGCGATCCAAATCCTGGTATGAATTGGGTTCTGTCGTAATTTTTGAAAATCGCGACTGGGTAAATTCCCAGCAATTAAAAATAATGAGGCTTTAGTCAGACCATGAGTCAGGGCATAAAAACCACCAACAGCTGGTGCGGTAAGGATAAAGCCCAACTGCGAAATTGTACTCAATGCCAACATCCGCTTTGTATCTTTCTCAAAGATGGCATAGCTAACCCCCAGTAGTGCTGTGCCAACACCCAAGATTTGTAATGTTGGCTGAATTGTTTCCAGCATCAGGGCACAACGCAACAACGGGAAAACACCTGTTTTGACCACAACTCCTGACAATAATGCTGATACAGGGGTTTCTGCTTCAGAATGTGTCAATGGCAACCACAAACCAGACACAAAAATTCCCCCTTTTGTCAAAAGTCCGAGAAAAATTAGAGCGATCGCTTCTGTGGGAGCTTTACCCAAACCAGCAAAGGCAAAGGATTGATTAGCTTGATACACGAGTATCGCGCCAATCAGGTAAAACAGCATCGCTGTGTTACTAATAAAAAGGTAGCGTAAGGCAACCCAAATCGATTTGTCTGTGCGAGGATAAGCAATCAAAAGAAACGCAGCAATACAAATAACCTCTAATGCCACATACAAACTGATAAAGTCTGCACAAATAAATACAGAGTTGACACTGCCGTGTAAAATGATTATCTGAGTATAAAAAAAAGCCGTTTTATTGCTTTGCCAACAGTAAAGAATAACCCCTGCTGTTACTATGGCATTGGTCAAGATAAAGTAGCCACTTAGGGAATCTATGAATAAAGTGACACCAAAACTATCCAATAATTGCAAGCTCAGGGGTGACAGATCGAATATTTGTTGCAACCCATAGCCAAGAGAAACAATTACCACACTTAGAGCGAGGTAGCGGTCAAGCTTGGGAAGAAGATAAATGCTGAACCCCACAAGAAATGGTAGGGCAATCCAGGCGATTGTCATCGTATTCATGGTGTATTTTTCTTCTCGATTTCGTTAGTTTTCAGGGTCGGATTATCCCGCGATCGCTTCATAACTCCAACCAGCATTAGAGCTTGAATCGAAAAGCTAAATCACAATTGCAGTCAAAATAACTATCTGAGGAACCGGATCTGTATAAGCCGAAAATATCACCGCGTAAGTTGCAAAAATGAATCCTGTTGGTCAGTTGCATGAGTTAAATACCTACCTAATTGAGTGAATTAATTGGGCTAAATAAGCTGTTGTGCATTTTTGATGCACAACAGCAAGTCAGAAGGAAGAGGGTTTGAGCGGAAGAAGTGACAACAGTTGTAGCCATTAACCAATGCCAAATGAATATATAAGTTAAATGCTCCCGTAGCTTACTTTATAGAGCAGATATACAAGTCCACATCAAATGACTCTGTCAATAGATGTAGATGTAAGGCAAGAATTGACCGGAAAATAAACTGGATACAAGCCCGACCCAGTCGCTCATGGAGGAAACCAACGCCAGTCGTCTGCGGCGGTCAACCCCTACTCTGCGAGAAGCCGCTCCGCGTCTACGGGTTGCGCCACTTGACGGCAGTTGACGGCAGTTGCTTTATGCCGGGGAACCCTTTCGGCAGTTACTCCACTTGGGGAGACCCCAAGACCGTACTGCCTCACCACCGCACTGCCTCCTTTATGCCGGGGCTCGCGCAGCGTATCCGCAGGATTCACCCTTTCGGCAGTTACTCCACTTGGGGAGACCCCAAGACCGTACTGCCTCACCACCGCAGTGGCTTACCGTCCGCAACGCTGGCTCCCCAAGACCACACTGTCCTCAAAATCCAAAATCTAAAATTGGATGACACCAAGCTTTAGTAAAGTTTAGGAGGAATAGATTTAGAAATAGACAGATGTTTCATAGAAAAAAATCTATACATTAAAGTATTTGCATAGATAAATGGATTGAAATAAATATTATCACGCTTCTAAAATAAAGTTTCCAGGTTTCCTAGAGGTATTTCTTATAGCAAGATATGGTTTTTACTTATGGCGATCGCTTTCTATACTTTCAACCAGTCAAATATCTCACCTACTGTAAGCTGAATTGCTTGAGCAAATTTTTTCAAGCAAGATGAAGTTTCCCAAACTTGATTATCCAGCGCATCAAGTAGAATTAGATTTACATTTACTGGTGTAAGCTTATTTTAAGTTTAAATACTGATCTAAAAACCAAGTAATAGTATAAAGTAATTCATTTTCTTAACAAAGCACAATATTTTGACATCTAAGTACATTATTTTTCTAGCATTTTGTTATAAAAAAATACAAAAAGCCTATTAATTGAGAATTGAGTCATTTATAATGAGAAATTTTCCCATTTAATTAACGGAATTACGTTTTTTGTCGAACGTGATCTACATCACCGTTTAATGTAAAATAAAATTTGGATATAATCTGTTTGGACCTTTATTTACTTTTTCAGCAACAGATTTTTGCTGTTTTGGTGTCTCGAATCACAAGGTATTGGAAAAAAGCAAAGTATTTTACGAAATTTAACACAATAATTGTAAGAGGTATCTTTCCACGGTGTTGGAAGGAATGATGTTTGAAACATAATGAACTATCTCTAGCTGGCTTCGCCTGAGCTAGAGGTTTCTACATCCTCTAGCTTGTAATTAGCAAAGTTACTTTGAGATTTCTGACGCTTCTTTTGCCCCAGTTGCCGCATACTTCCAGCTTGCTTACGCTTAGTGGTGGATGCAGTAGAGCTGGCGACATCAGCGCCTTCGAGGCTAGTTCCTAACCCCGGTAGAATTCCTTTTGCCCAATAAAGCATTACTTCGGCAGCAGCAATATCCCTGTCTTGAATGTATCCACAAACACTACAGTTATGTACTCTAACATCCAGAGTTTTCTTGTGTTGATGTCCACACTTGGGACAGGTTTGAGAAGGTTTAACTTGACGTGTTGGAATTTCGACAAAAACACCACCAATTTGTTCTACTTTGTATTTAATGGTGCTGCGTAGCATTCCAAAACCGACATCAAGAATGGACTTGTTTAATCCAGCCTTTTGCTTCTTGCGCTTACCTTTTTTAGCCTTACGGGTCATGTTTTTGACTTCTAGTTTTTCGGTTGCAACGAAGCTATTACCGCTTACTATTTCTGCTGCAACTTGATGTACCCAGTTTTGGCGTTGATTGCCGACTTTTTGAATCAGCTTACTAACCTTTAATTGAGCCTTTTTGAAACGTCTAGAAGCCTTGATTTTTTTCTTTCTATTAGGTGCGCGTTTGCGTCTTTTATCAATAGATGCTTTCTTGATTAGATGTTCTGCTTTTTTCAGAAACTTGGGAGCGTCGAAAAGTTGATGGTTTTCTCCGTCAGTGATTGATAATGCAGATTTACAACCCAAGTCAATTCCTACTGCCCCAACTGGTAAAATATCAGGCTTAAGAACTTGTTCTAATACATTGACGGTAATGGATACGTACCATTTGCCATTACGATAAACAATGGTACAAGTAGTAGGTTTACCCCAATACTTAGCTTGTCCACGCATCTGAATTCGTCCAATTTTGGATAAATTTAGATGCCCGTTTTCACCCTCTGATTCTATTTTGAAGCCTGCGGAGTCTGGATAAGTCCAACCTGAGTAATGCCTTATTGATTTGAATCTAGGGCGTTTGCCTAAGCCTTTGAACCAACGTTCACTCATCGAAATCAACGCGCTTTAAAGTAGCCTGTAGTGCATGACTGGGAAGCTGTTTGTACTCTATCCAAATATCTTTGAATGCAGGTAAACAATTTTGCTGCTCAAAATAATCAACCTTGTGGTTGAATATTTTATATTGTGTGAATCTGTTATTTACTGCGGCATTATACAAGTCCTTGTGGAGTTTTCGGTGATACCGCAATAAGGATTCAGTTTGATGATTTGGGTATAGTCGAAAAGTCATCCTTCTTGTTGCCACAGTGCGTTTTTATCTCCTGAAAAATTTGGTATGCTAGCTAGAATACACTCTGGCTCGGATGTTTGTCAAATGCTTGCTCGTAAAGGTTCACATGCTGTTTTCTCTATTCAGTTGCATTTTGTATTTGTTACCAAGTATCGCAAGAAGGTAATTACTGCACCAATTCTAGACAGGATGCACGAAATTTTTGCAAATGTTTGCGTTAAAACTAATTGCATACTGGTAGAGTTTTCCGGTGAACAAGACCATGTACACTTATTGGTGGATTACCATCCAGACAACAATATTTCTGACTTTACCTCTAGTTTAAAATCTGCCAGTAGTAGGGTTATTCGCAAAGAATTTAAAGACCATATTGACAAGTTTTACTGGAAACCTTTGTTTTGGTCTAGCTCTTACTATGTAGCATCAAGTGGCGGCGCACCGATTGAGAGATTAAAACAATACATCAAAGAGCAAGATGCGCCAACAAAATGAAGATTGGTTATTTCCGCTTCGCTCCAATAACCCGCTCCAACCCCTACCCTATGAGTACATTGAGGGTAGGGACTGCCGCGATGCGTTCAATTAATTTTCTACTTGCTCTATAGGTAAATACAAAGTTGACTCAATTTCTTCTCTGACAGCACGGGTGACATAGCCATTATCCAAGCAATCTAATAGTGGTTTATTGGCATTAAGGTATTGTTCAAGGCTTCCCTTTTGCTCTTGTGTGAATTGCCAGTCATGTCCAATATCACGATGCTCAATCCATTACATTTCTCAATTGCTCTGGCCAAGATTCACCATTTTTAAGCCACCACTGTTTAATGATTTCTGGCTCCATATCTTCTTTTGGTAGCTGGATTTTCAAATTTTGCAATGCTTGCTTCAGTTCTGGAGAGATGTAAAGTTGGGTTATAGCTTGCTTTCACGTTCACGGAGCGTTCTCGTACCCCATAAGAGAATCCAAAGAGTAGGGTAATGGTACGAAATGTAGACGACCATAGGGAGGCTTCTCGTCAGAGTACCCTTATTTCCTAAGCCCTCCGGGCACCACGGCAAAGCAGACAGTCAACGCTGCGCGTTAGCAAAGCTCCTCATTAGCGCGGCCGCTCTGCAACGGCTAAGAGGCACGGCAGTTAATCCACTTGGAGAGCAGCACCTTGCTCTAGTTCCCAGTGTTGTGGCAACTGCGGGGAAGACCCAAGACCTTACTGCCTCACCACTGCGCGTCTACGTTCTACCCCTGCGGGGAAGCAAGCTACAACCCAACCTACACCTAAATCCATAAAAGTCCGTAAAAATAAGAATTTAGGATTTTTATCTAAGAATAGTGATTAAAGAGGGCTATATGTCACCAAAAACGATAAACGTGAAACCAGTATCAACAGGTCTGTCCGGTGATGAAGTGACGCAGATGAAATAGGATGGATTAACTTCAACAATAGCAACCGACATATTAAATGTTCTCCACTCTGGTCCGTGAATCGTACAGACGGGTGCTGGCAGTGTTGCAAACGGTCTCTCGAACTCTATTATGTAGGTGCCCTCCCTAATTTTATTGCAACGGAAACCTTCACCAAACATTGTAGAACCGTCTGGAGCAATACCACCGTAGATGTGCTGGTGTCTGTCTTCACCAGATTCATTTTTGAGAATAGCCATAATTGGCTCCTATGTAATTTACAGTGTCTAATCATACAGATTTACGCCATACTTTGCAAGTTCTTTTGAATACCTGCTATACTTTTCAAGTAATTTTACCGGGAATTAATCAAATCATAAACAAAAGATAGAAACTATTGCACAGCAAGGCTTCCAAACATTCTTTATCCTTGCAGTAGGTTCGCAAGACTTCCCAATTATGGTTATACAATTTACTTAAAAAATCTTTAAAAATTTGCAAAAATGTTGTTTAAATTATACTATAAATTACGGTAAATATAACAGGAAGTAATTATGGCAATTCTTCAAAATGCAGCTGGTGGAAACCCAGTCCAGCATATTTACGGTGGTATCACTCCAGACGGTTCTACAATGTTTGGTGAAGGTTTCCGTTCCCACAAACTTAGATATGGTCTCTACCTAATAGAGTTCGATAAGCCGTTTGCAAAAAACCCAGCAGCAGTCTGTACAATTTATGGAAATGAGTGGGAGACTTTTAACAAGTCGATTGCAATACCTGAAGTTTCTCCATGGCACTTAGTCTGCACCACTTCATCACCGGACAGACCTGTTGATAGTGGTTTCACGTTTATCGCTTTTGGTGACCTATAGATAAGGGTTTTAACTCTCACCAAAAAACTTAAACAATAGTCTTAGTTCTGGTTCTTTTTTGTCAGCCTAGGGCATGTTTTTTCTCTTTGTTAATACCCTAAAAGATGTTTCTACTCAGACTACAAAAAATGAAATTTCTGAAGTTTGTGTAGGCTGTCTTTAATCTTAGAAATAATGAAGTTAGAAAATATGCTCTAGGCTTTCAGGGTTTGGTTTTCGAGGCTCCCAGCTTGTCATACCCTAAGGGATACTGCCTGATGACAATCCCGATAAATAAAGTCGGATTTTATATATTTATCTATGAGGTTGCACTTAATATTTCTCATGCAGAGACCCAGAGGGAGAAAGGTTTATTAAGTAGGGTCTGCTGAATAACCTTAAAACTCTTATCCGGCAAGATTTTCAGGCTATTTTTGAAGAAAAAAGTGCAATCAAATAGGAGTATAAAGCTTAAAAACCTTGCATCTCTAATTTTTTGGAGTCTAAAAAATTGGGAAAAATAAGGCTGAAACTGTTGCCTGTTGCCTGTTGCCTGTTGCCTGTTCCCTACCCCCACAATCATGACTTTTATAGCTAACGCTACGCTACGCGAACAGCAAGCCCTAAGTAAGTGCGATCGCTCGCCTCATAACCTCGTAGGTTGGGTTGTTCGCGTTAGCGTTGTGTAGCAATAGCATGAAACCCAACACATACAAGCATTTTCATGACTTTTGACTTCCGGGTAGCGGTATATGAGCTTATTTTAAGTTTAAATACTGTTCTATACTTTCAAAAGTAGTATAAAACAATTCATTTGCTTAACAAAACATAATATTTTGACATCTAAGTACATTATTTTTCTAGCATTTTGTTATAAAAAAATACAAAAAGCCTCTTAATTGAGAATTGAGTCATTTATAATGAGAGAGTTTCCCATTTAATTAACGGAATTACGTTTTTTGTCCAACGTGATCTACATCACCATTTAATGTAAAATAAAACTTGGATATAATCTGTTTGGACCTTTATTTACTTTTTTCAGCAACAGATTTTTGCTGTTTTGGTGTCTCGAATCAAAAATAAGACAAGGTATATAAAAAATCAGTATTAATACGAGGCGTGCAAGATATCAGGATACAAGCCCCCCGAAGTTGCTCTTGGTGGGAAACCACGCCATTTGCTCTTAGTGGGAGACCCACAAGACCGCAATGGCTCCACAAGACCGCACTTCTCTGTTGGATTTATCCGTAGAGAACAACAAGCTTACTATCATTGTTTCAAGCCTCCGGGCTTTAGACATGGGGTCACGACTCGCGCTACCCAGAGCGACTGTCGTCGTCGCGGGTTCTCTCGTCAATCCAAACTTCGACCAGCTCAGTTACCAATCCAAAATCTAAAATCTAAAATTGGATGACAAAAAAAGGTAGGATTCCCTTGGAGTAAAGCCCTATTAGTGCTTGTGCCAACGCTGGCGAAAAAAAAGCTCCGTTGTATGCTTTAGCCTCTAAACTGGAAAGAAAGGCTTTTTTCCCTCACTTAAGTCCCTCGATTTATCGATGGGATAAACAATCACCGATCACTGATAACTAATAACTGAAATGACGAACCAGCCCAACAACTTGGAGGCTCAACTTTTAGCACTGCAACAAGAAGGAGAAAAAGCAATCTCCGCCGCCAATACCCTGGAAAGCTTAGAAGAGCTGCGAGTCAGTTATTTGGGCAAAAAGGGACAGATGGGTACTTTGTTGCGGAGTATGGGGAAACTGAGTGCAGAGGAAAAACCAAAAATTGGGGCGATCGCCAATACAGTTAAGGAAGCTCTGCAAGCCAGTCTCGACAAGCAACGTCATGCCCTAGAAGCAGCCAAAATCCAAGCACAGCTAGAAACGGAAACCCTGGATGTAACTATGCCAGGAATTTACCGTCCCCAGGGTAAAATTCATCCGATTAATGGGATGATTGATAAGGCACTGGATATTTTTGTGGGTATGGGTTATACGGTAGCTTCTGGTCCAGATATGGAAACGGACTACTATAATTTTGAAGCACTCAATACCCCACCGGACCATCCTGCTCGCGATATGCAGGATACGTTCTATCTACCGGATGGAAATCTATTAAGGACACATACCTCCTCCGTACAAATTCGGTATATGGAAAGGTCAGAACCGCCAATTCGGATTATAGCTCCAGGAAGGGTGTATCGAAGAGATACTGTTGATGCTACCCATGCTGCGGTTTTCCACCAATTAGAACTTTTGGCGGTGGACGAAGGACTTACTTTCACTGACCTTAAGGGTACTATTAAGGTATTTTTACAAGCGATGTTTGGGGATTTACCCATCCGTTTCCGTGCCAGTTATTTCCCTTTCACGGAACCATCTGCTGAGGTAGACTTGCAGTGGAATGGACGCTGGTTGGAGGTGATGGGCTGTGGTATGGTCGATCCGAATGTGTTAAAAGCTGTGGGATACGATCCTGAAGTTTATACTGGCTTTGCGGCTGGTTTTGGTGTGGAACGGTTTGCGATGGTATTGCACCAGTTAGATGATATTCGCCGGGTTTATGCTAGCGATTTAAGGTTCTTAAGGCAGTTTTAACAGAAAGAAGTAGGGGCGCAATGCTTGCGCCCTAGAATAGTTATGAAAATACAAAGAACGCGAATCACAAAATTTGTAAAGAAGATTCAATTATTATTACAGCTCTGCAATAATTGTTGATGATTCAAACTATAATGAGTTATGGGCAATTAATCTACTTGCCAGTATCACTGTAGGATCTTTTAGTTGTTAAATTAACTATTGCGACTGTCTCAATTATGACTCCCTCGCCACTATTGTTATAATCAACATCGGTTAAAACTATCCAAAGATGTGGAGTCTCTGTTGGTGGTGTAGAAAGATGAAAAGTTCTGCCAGCGCAAATTCGTTGACTCATTTTGTTCATAAGTTTAACTTGCTCTAAGGAATAATTGTCAAGTGTTTCATTTGCAAAAAAGAATATTTTAGGATGTAGTATTAGGATGTAGTATACAGATGTTTGGACGGCAAGGGAATTGCACCCCTTGGAGCGCAAATTACGAGTCTTGTCCAGTACCAAACGCCGCCCATAATAGTTAAGGCAGTAGAAACTGTCTTAACTCACTCAGAATGAGATTGAATCTTAGATATCATTTTGGATATGATCTTCTTTGCTTCATCCCCTTGCATGGAAATCATCTCCTTGACAATTTGTTCAAATTTTTCGGTAGCATCCAATAGCTCACACACCTTATCCGAGTAAGAGGCTTGGAAACTCTGGGATTCTGCGCTATCACTATTTGTAAAGTAGATATCTTGAGTCTCTTGTGATGTATTCATTTCCCTATTATTTCTTTGCTTGAGCTTCATAGCCAAAGGTGTGGCGTAAAAAATGTAACCTTCCCTGCCATGTCCAGTTTGTTGTTTTGGTGTTTCCCTAGTGGCAATGCCCATTTCTATAAATTTTTGAAAAGATTTATGCACAGTAGAGAAATGGCAACCAATCTTATCTGCCATAGCATTGGCTGTAATGCCTTTATCGTTTAGTAAATCAAATACTTTTTTTGCACTAGGCTTAAGATTGGCAATTTTTATTTCTAGTGCATCTAATTTTTTGATTTCCGGATCTACACTATTAGCGGTAATACCTTGCTTTTGAGCATTGTAGGCTTCAGCAAGTAATTCTTGAAAATCTGGCGAAATAGAGTAGTAAATGGTCGGCTTGACATTTGGGTATTTGGAGCTATCCTCTTCTCTGAGCAAAAAGCCTTGTTTTTCTAGCTGTTTACAAATCCGATACCCAGGGTCTTTTGATAAAAAGGTTTTTGTGTAAATCTCTTTTACTGTGGCTTTCTTGAGTTCATAAATTGCTCGCAAGACTGATAAAGCTTTATCGTCTAGTTGCTGTATCTGCTGTATTTTATTATTTTTCGCTTTATCTTCTTTGCCAAGGCAAAGTGTAGAGCCAAGTTGACTTTTGCCAAGGCAAAGTATAGAGCCGAGTTGACTTCGGAAACCTTCATTATCTAATATACTAGTACGCTCATTGAGCATGAAAAAACCACCTCCTATAAGAGGTTAAAATTTTGATAGCCAGAGCTAGTAGTTGCAAGGTGTACTGATCGGCAAATCTACGCCACCCTGCTAACTAATAGTCTAGGTTTTAAAGAGGCTAGTTTCCTATAAGGGAATTAGCCTCTTTCAATAATAATATATAGCACATCAATATTTTCAAGCAAAATATAAAAGGCAAAGAAAGCTGTTCTGAAGATCCAAAAATTTCTTCTTGACGCTTCCTTTCTTTACGACCCCTAGATAAGATATGTTAGGCATACTCTTTTACTCTTCTTAACGACGACAATTATCGCAATGTCCACATTGCCACTTTTCTGCTTCTTTACCGAATCCAAAGGCCTTTAATAAGAATTGCCACCTACATTTTTTCGTATTTAAATATTCATTCATTTGTCGAGCAGCATCGAACTGCTTTTTTTGTGACTTTTGTTTCTGGGGAAGTACAGCATAATGGAAGGGATCGAGCCATTTTAGTTGTCCATTACTGTGTAGAAGAGAAAGAGCGATCGCAGCATGAGGAAATTCTCTCACAACTGCTGTAATTTCTCCTTGGGATGGTATCTTTTTGATCAGTTTCTGCGCTTCTAGTTGTTGCTGTTGCATTCTATCCAGAAAAAATCTTTGCCTTTGTTTGTCTTCCGGAGCCAACCATCCCGTAGGCTCGCTAATCAAAGTTAATGCCTCGGCTTTTTCTCCATCTCTCCCCCCACGTCCAATTTCCTGCACATATTCAGATAACAACAAGGGAGCTTGAAAATGTATCACCCAACGGCAATTTGGCTTATCTATCCCCATGCCAAAGGCTGAAGTACAAATAACAAAGGGTATTTTCCCCTCCAGCCATTCAGCTTCAATCCGACGACGTAATTCTCCACCCAATCCCCCATGATAAGCTGCTGTGGTATAACCCATCCCGGATAGCATTGCTGCTAAATTCTCACTATCCCTGCGGGTGCGGACATAAACCAATCCCGGCTTTTGTGGTCTGTTTTGAATAAATTTACATAATTGTTGTTTACGACCCCTTGGTGTCCAAACTATGCGTACCTGGGGGCAAATATTTTGGCGATAGGGATTGAGACGAAATATTTTTGGTTGTTGTAATTGTAAAGTAGTTTGAATGATTTGTTGAGCTGTGGGATCGGCTGTGGCGGTAAAAGCTGCGATCGCTATTTTTGTTCCGGGTGGTTTAGACTTTAATAATGCTGGTCTTACTGCCCCCAATCTACGGTAAGCTGGTCGAAATGTATCGCCCCACTGCACTAAACAATGGGCTTCATCAAGAATTAAACCATTAATTACCAGTTGCGGTTGACATAATCTGTCCCATACCGGGGGACTGAGTAAAGTCTCTGGGGATAAATACAACAATCTCAATTGTTGCCTTTCTAAGGCTTGTAAAGTCATCCGTCTTTGTTTGGTAGGCAATTCACTATGTAACAGTGCTGCCTTCAGTTGGCGTTGACGCAACTCCTGGACTTGGTTCTCCATCAGTGCTACTAATGGAGACACTACCAGGGTTAATCCAGTTTGTAATAGGGCTGGTAGTTGAAAACAAATAGACTTGCCCCCACCCGTAGGCATAATAATTAATGCATCTTTCTTTGCCAGCAAACTATGAATAATTTCTCCTTGGGGTGGACGGAAGTTTTCATAACCCCAAATTTGTTTTAAAGCACTACGGGCTTGCGTCCAAGATGTCGTGGCAAGATGATTCATAATTAGGTGGATATTGATTCACGAATATATCCCCTAGTACCTGGTAAACGGTTCAGTAGTTATATCCATAGTCGTTGGTTATCTGATAACTTGCACCAACTCCGATAACAGGAGGCGGAGCCTCCTTTCCCCTAGTTACCAGGCTGAGTCTGGTAACTACTCCCTTCCCGCCAGAAGAATACCGATTTAATAAACCGCAAAGACACGAAGGACACGAAGAAAGAAGATAAAGAAGATAGAAGATAAAGAAGATAGGTAATCTTACACCGGGAAGGGAGTAGTGGTCTGTCCCATTAGTTCTGCTCCTATCCCGCCCAAAGATGATTGAGAAAAAACCGCAGAGGCACAGAGAACACAGAGTCAAGAGAGATGGAGGAGATAAGTAGGGTCTCCACAAAAATTATTTTTCACAATACTTGACATTTTTCCAGGTTTTACTGTTATAATCTTTTCTAGTCTACACGTTGGGGTGTAGCCAAGTGGTAAGGCAGCGGGTTTTGGTTCCGCCATTCCTAGGTTCGAATCCTAGCACCCCAGTTAGAAAACTATTCATTAAGAGGCAATCGGTGCTTGTGGCTGCTTCTTTGTCTGGTAATGACTGTGCTTACATTATTAGTGGGTAAGTTCTTGATAAATAGCATCCGGGTGAGTGAAAAAGACTGTGGTCAAAGCGTCTCTCTATATGGTGAAGTATAGTGCTACGCGCGAGTCACGCATTTTACTGTTCATAGGTTTGGTGCATTCAACAATGTCCTTTTCTGAATTCGGGTGAGGTGGGCACGGCATCATTCAGCTTACAACCTATGGAAGAATATTGTAGGTGCCGTGCCCCTACAGATGCAACGCCGATTTTTTGGTATTCTCTTTGAACGGAAAACTCCAGTTCTCAATCTGGATGAGGTTTAAAATGTGTCCTAGCCTAAAACCCTAGGGCTATAATTGCGTAGTATTATATTGAGTAGCGTTTCCCTTTTTCCCTGAACTAACAATTAGTGGGAACCGCTATATTACTTATTACTTATTACTTATTTCGATCACATCCAGGGCGGTGTCAGGAAAATCACTAAATACTCCATCAATTCCTAACTTGAAAAATTCTTCGTATTCACCTTGAGGATTTCCTTGAAAATCCAGGGGTAAAAATGCATCTTCATTGCGAAAAGTCCACACATGAACTAGTAAGTTAACTGCATGAGCATCAGTAACTAAAGATGTGGGTGGCAGTAATTTACCGTTAGTATCTCTGGGTATAAGTAAGTTTTTATGAATGCCAATAGCTTGAGCATATTTGGCAATTTCCTGTAATCCTTCTATTGTTGTTAAATCTGTATAACTGCGAGTATCTCCACTAATAACAAAATCGGATGGTTTACTATCAATATTTAGTAGTTGTACTAGAGGCAAATTAGTTAAACTAGATATTTTTTGTAAATTACTAACCTCAAAGGACTGAATGAAAATAGGTGCTTGCTCTCCCTGATAGTTATTATTATGCAATATTTCTACGAGAGTTTCTTCTAGAGGTAAACCGATAGTTTGGAAATATGTAGGGTACTTCGTTTCTGGATAAATGCCAATTTCATATCCCCTTTCTCTACTTTTATATTTAACTAAATTAATAATTTCTTGCAAAGTAGGAATTGAGTACAAACCGTCATAAACTTTATTTTGATGACGAATCTGTGGAAGTCTTTCCCTCACTTTCAACTTTTTGATTTCTACCAAGGTAAAATCTTCAGTAAACCAGCCTTTTTTAAGGGTTCCATCTATCTTTTTTATAGTTTGGCGATCGCTAAATTCTGGATGTAGAGAAACATCGGTCGTGACAGATATTTCATTCTCATGACGGGCAATCAAAATACCATCTTTTGTTGTTACTAAATCTGGCTCAATAAAATCTGCACCCATATCAATAGCTAACTCATAGGCGGCTAAGGTATGCTCTGGGCGATAACCACTAGCACCTCGATGGGCAATAATAATTGGCTTTTTTGTATTCTGTTTTTTCATGATGCCTGAATTATTTCCCTACTACTAATAAGACAAACTAGTAGAATTTACTTGTCTTAATGTATATCTAAATTAAATACATCCATCGACTGTAATAGATTCTGTTAAGATTTGCCCAATTGGAAATTATTTAGTATAGTATATAGCCACTCATGGGACTTAACAGCTAAATATATATCTTGCACCTTCTCAACAAGGGTAAGGTGGGCAATAGGTGGGCTACGAAAAATTAAGGGTTTCAGACTCTAATTTGCTCAATCATCTTATGGCCCAAGATGTGAATAAATACTCATTTCCAATAGTCACTTTCTATGATGCGACTCTTACCTTTATACTTGATTAATTTTTTACTAATTCTCACCACAGGATGCAGTCAAAATTCTCCGGTTGCAAATAATTATACTTCTGAACCAACCACATCTTCTATGCGGTTGTCACAAAATTCTATATCCACTAAAAATAATCGTATTTCTACAAAAACACTCACACCCAAACCAATTCGGATTAATATAAACAATTTACCCAAACCCTTTAGCTCAACTAGTGTTTCTAAACCACCCCAAGTATTACCTATTCCCACCAATCCTACCTTGCGATTACCATCGGGTTTTGTTGTCAACGTATTTGCAGAGGGTTTGGATGCTCCCCGGTGGTTGGCTTTAACTCCTAGTGGTGATGTGCTGGTAACGGAAACTAGACAAAATAGAATTAGTTTATTACGGGATAACAATGGTGATGGTGTTGCTGATGAGAAAAAGACTTTTGCAACTGCGGTAAATGGATTAAATATTCCCTTTGGGATGGCTTTTGGCAAAAATCATTTTTTCTTGGGTAATACCAATGCTGTTTTACGCTTTCCTTATACCAAGGGTCAACAGCAATTAAGTGGTAAAGGAGAGAAAATTGCTACTCTTCCTGGTGGTGGTTATAACCAACATTGGACGCGGAATGTGTTGGTATCGCCAGATGGTCAAAAATTATATGTGTCCATTGGCTCTCGTAGTAATGTGGATGAAGAATCTCTACCCAGAGCCTCTGTACAACAAATGAACCTAGATGGCTCTCAAAACAAGACTTTTGCTTTTGGTTTGCGTAACCCGGTGGGGATGGATTTTCACCCCATAACAAAGGAACTTTATACCACGGTAAACGAACGGGATGGTATGGGTGATGATTTAGTACCCGATTATCTAACACGCATTCGTCAAGGGGAGTTTTATGGTTGGCCCTATGCTTATCTTCAACCCAGCAATCTCGATCCTCGACAAATGATTGGTGGTAAAAGCAAACGTCCCGACTTAGTTGCAAAGACTAGAACTCCAGATGTGTTGTTTCAATCACATTCGGCTGCATTAGGTTTGCAATTTTACGACGGTAAGAGTTTTCCGAAAAAGTACCATAATGGGGCTTTTGTGGCTTTTCGTGGTTCTTGGAACCGCGATCGCGGCACTGGTTATAAGATTGTTTTTGTGCCTTTTAATGCTAAAGGTAGACCGCAAAATTACTATGAAGATTTTCTCGATGGTTTTTTGGTTGATCCTTCTCAACCCGCCACTTGGGGTCGTCCTGTAGGTTTGTTAGTATTGCCCGATGGTAGTTTGATTTTTACCGAAGAAAGTAATAACCGGATTTATCGAATTCAGTTTAGTCAGCCTACAACGTAATCTTGACGAGCTGCGTGTGTTTAGATCCCCGACTTCTTAAACTCGACTTTAGCCAATTTGGATTTCTGAGACTCATTGTCTCCAATAGCGTAAGCTGTGCGGATCAGAGCAATTTAGGGGTGAAATCCCCAAACCCTTTGAGGTCAAGAATTTTGATTAAAACCGGAGTACCCAAAAT
>JASJDS010000191.1 GCA_030065055.1 Calothrix sp. MO_192.B10 | reverse complement strand
GAAGTAAAAACATTTGTTTCGATACAGGTAGTGCAAGAAACAATACGTCCGTAATCTTATCCCCTCAATTTATTTATTTATGGGGATTATCTTTTAACTTTTTACTTTTATCTTTTTACTTTTTAATTCTAGTGTTGTGCCCAAATGCGAGTGGGTAAACCCCAAACGTAAATAAAACCTTCAGCAGCTTTATGGTCAAATTTGTCGTCTGAACCGTAGGTTGCTAAGTCAGGAGTGTAAAGAGAATGTTGAGAATCACGCCCAACAATGGTAGCGTTACCCTTAAACAGTTTTACTTTTACATTCCCTGACACTCGCTCCTGTGTCTCCTGAATAAAGGCATCAAGGGCAGATTTGAGGGGACTATACCATAAGCCGTTGTAAACTACTTGGGTGTATGTTTGCTCAATTCCTCGCTTGTACTGAGTCACATCTGCTGTTAAAGTCAAACTTTCTAAATCACGGTGTGCTTGAATTAACACTATCATTGCCGGGGATTCGTATATTTCCCTAGATTTAATACCTACCAAGCGGTTTTCAATCATGTCAATCCGCCCAACACCATGATTGCCGACTATTTGATTTAACTGTTCAATTAGTTCTACTGGGTTTTTTGCTTCACCGTTGAGGGTGGTAGGAATGCCCTTGGTGAAACCAATATCAATATATTCTGGCTCATTTGGGGTATTAGCGATCGCTTTTGTCATTTCATAAATTTCCTCTGGTGGTTCCACCGTTGGATCTTCCAGAATACCGGCTTCAATACTACGACCGAGTAAGTTTTTGTCAATACTGTAAGGGGAAGATTTTTTCACTGGAGAAGGGATACCAAAACGTTCACCATAGGCAATGGTTTCTTCCCTGCTCATGCCCCATTCCCTTGCTGGTGCTAGTATTTTGAGGTCGGGATTGAGTGCTGCAATGGAAACATCAAAACGGACTTGGTCATTACCCTTACCAGTACAACCGTGAGCGATCGCATCAGCACCATATTTGCTTGCTGTTTCTACTAGAGCTTTAGCAATTAAAGGACGAGCCAGGGCTGTTCCCAAGGGATAGCGTTGTTCGTAAAGGGCATTTGCCTGAATTGCCGGGAAAGCATATTCTTTGATGAAACTATCTCTCACATCCGCCACTAGGGATTCACTGGCTCCCGATTTCAGTGCCTTTTCCCTAACTGGCTCTAATTCATCTCCCTGACCTAAATCTGCTGCTAAGGTAATTACCTCTTCTACTCCCCATTCGTTTTTGAGGTAGGGAATGCACACTGAAGTATCTACTCCACCAGAATATGCTAAGACAACCTTTTTGGCGTGACCCATTGGTAATTTCTAAATGCTGCAAAACGACGAATTGATATTATCTAATTAATCTCAATACTTTCTCTTCTGTAATTATACTGATTGATATTTTTGTAGAGTCTGTATATATACTGTTGCAATATATTTTTGCAATTTTTAGCTACTCCCACCATCTCTAGGGCGCAAACCACAGCGCCCCTACTTCTCACTCCGCGCCTCCTAATTCCTCACTATTTTCAGGTCAGTCCCTTACGGGAAAATCCCACAACCAAGCATAAAAATACTTCCTTCACTCCCTATTTTCTAGCTAGTCCCTCATGGACGTTTGTACACAACCAAGCCATGAAAATGCTTTGTGACTAACTCCTCAAGGGCGCACGCAATGCGCCCCTACTCCTAACTATTTTCTAGCTAGGAACAGTAGAAAGGTCACAGTTGTCTTATGCTGGAGATGGGTAATAAATATTGTGGGTAAAACTGTGTTTTTGAGTGTTGTAATTCCAACTTACAATCGCCAACCAATTTTAGAAAAATGTCTTAAAGCTTTAGAAGTTCAGAGGTTGAGTGATTCTAGTGCAGTTAGGGATTATGAGATTGTCTTAGTGGACGATGGTTCTAGCGATCGCACTTTACAATGGTTGGAGGACCACAAAGCAGAGTTACCCCATGTACGGGTTTTTCAGCAAGAGCATCAAGGACCAGCAGCAGCGAGAAATTTAGGGGTAGAGCAGGCTAATGGTGATACAATTATTTTTATTGATAGTGATTTAGTTGTGACCGAAAATTTCCTCCAGGCTCATGCAGATGCATTGGTGGAGGGTGAGAAAAAATTAGGTAGCGATCGCTTCTTTACTTATGGTGCTGTAATTAATACTTGTAACTTCCGTAATCCTACTGTCGAGCCATATAAAATTACAGATTTTTCCGCTGCTTTTTTTGCCACTGGTAATGTTGCTATTCCTAAACATTGGTTAGAAAAAGCTGGTTTGTTTGACACCAGTTTTCAATTATATGGTTGGGAAGATTTAGAACTAGGTGTGCGACTGAAAAAATTGGGTTTACAACTAATTAAATGTCCCGCCGCAGTTGGTTATCACTGGCATCCAGCTTTTAGTTTAAAGGAAATACCGAGTTTAATTGATAAAGAAATTCAACGGGGACGCATGGGGGTTTTATTTTATCAAAAGCACCCGACATGGGAAGTGAGAATGATGATTCAAATGACTTGGTTGCACCGTTTGCTATGGGGGATTCTCTCTCTGAATGGATTGTTAAACGAACGGACAATGGCTCCTTTATTGCAATGGTTGATTGATTTAGGAAAACCCCAGTTGGCGTTAGAAGTTGCTCGTATTTTTCTTAATTGGTATAACGTCAAGGGTGTGTACGAGGCTTATGCAGAAATGAGAAGTTAGGGAACTCCAGGAAATAAATTATCCCACAAGGATCACCGAACGAAGGCAAAAGCCTTCCTCAGGCAGGAGGCAGAAGCCTTCGGTCATTGGTCAAATTATTTTCACAATTGAATTATAGACCAAGTGAATGGTCTAAGCTTCCCGAACTACTCGGTGGGCACATTACATATTTACTTATCTTTCTAAATACCTCTTCAATGTTCTCCCCAGACCATGACTTATTCTTATATTCAGGGGGGATTTCTCCAATACAAGGTCCTCCCCCAAAAAATCTGTCATGTCCATGAAAAGGGTCGGGATACGGCAATATGGTATATTCTCCACCTTCGACACAGTAAGTCTGCTCATCACTTAACAACTCCAAATATGACAAGTCTTGAAGTTGGTTAATTTTTATTGGTTGTTTAGCTTTTTTATTAAGCATTGTTACGTATCACACTAACTTGTTTTCAGAGAAAATTATAGAACACTTTTCTCGAAATTTCCTCCTTCGCTCCTGCACTGCACCGAAACCGTTGTTGCATCTACATTCCTTCATTCCCTATTTTCTAAAGAAGGTAGAACTTTAGTGATGGGTGTTCCTCAGGCAGAGCCTGGGAATGAGACAAGCACCTACAATTAGTGATTTACTCTGCTGTTGGAGGGATGATTTTTTGTGGTATTAGACAGTATCCCATGGCTTTCATAATGGAATTAACGTTTTCAAGACGGGGATTACCATCACTGGATAAGGCTTTTTGTAGTCCTCGGCGCGTCATACCTGATTGTGAGGCTATTTCACTAATTCCCCTGACACGGGCGACTACACGCAAGGATGATAATAATGCACCAGAATCATTGTCTTGTGCGTATTCTTGAAATATTTCAGTCAAATAATCATCAATTTCTTCAGGATGTTTACGGAAGTATTCTTCTTCAAATTCATCGAGTGTTCTAAATTTTCTCACGACTTATATACTCCTTCCAATGAGCTTTTGCGTCCTCAATATCTTTTTCTTGGGCGTTGCACAATAGAGGGATGAAGTAATGAACCACAAAGACGCAAAGAACGCAAAGAAAAGATTTTTTGATAGAGAGAGAAAAGAAAATCATCCCGCAAAGGAAGCAATGCCTTAATTTTTTATGTTATTTCTAACATATGCGAATAATAATTCGCAATGTATTTTGCTTGTTTTTGCTTGTTCCCAGACTCCTGCTGGGAATAAATACTGTGAGTCTCTGCCTCGCTATTCTACTCTGGAAGGAGGCAGAGCCTCCTGATGGGCGTTACCCAGGCAGAGCCTGGGAACGAGCAGAGCCTCCTGATGGGCGTTACCCAGGCAGAGCCTGGGAACGAGCAGAGCCTCCTGATGGGCGTTCCTCAGGCAGAGCCTGGGAACGAGAAAAACGAGAAAACGAGGATTTTCTAGCAAATAATTCAGAGATTGTTGCAACTCTTAACGTTTATCCCTCCTTTTGTTACCCTTTGCCTTGGTAGACTGAAATAAAATTAGCCCCATATGCTGGCAATTCATAACTAAAAAGGAAAAAATCATGGTTCAACGCGGTTCTAAAGTGCGTATTCTTCGTAAAGAATCCTACTGGTATAACGATATTGGTACTGTTGCATCCATCGACAAATCTGGTATCAAGTATCCCGTAATCGTCCGTTTCGATAAAGTTAACTACACAGGTTACAGTGGTACTGCTGGTGGTGTAAATACCAATAACTTTGCTCTTGAGGAAGTAGTAGAGGTAGAAGCGCCCAAGCCTAAAAAATAAAATTTCCCAGATTAGCCATTAGGGAATTATTTCAACAGGTGATAGAGAATAAGGAAAGATAGGGAAGGTGTGAATTTTGCTGACTTGACGGCTGATTCAGCTTTTCTTAGTCTTTGTTTCTCTATCACCTTCTGATTGGAAAAAATACTCATCAACGATAAACTGCTTTATCTTGATGCTTTAATCGCAACATCAAATTAGAATGCCTGAACTGCCAGAAGTAGAAACGGTGCGTCGGGGGTTGAACAGTTTAACCCTAAAGCAAAAAATTACAGGTGGAGAGGTGCTGCTGGAACGGACGGTAGCTCAACCTGCATCTATTGATGAATTTATTGATGGTGTTCGGGGAAATGCGATCGCTTCGTGGTATCGTCGTGGTAAATATCTGCTGGCCCAACTTGACCCCACTCCTGGCTGGCTGGGGGTTCACCTGCGGATGACAGGACAACTGTTGTGGTTAAATCAAGATGAGCCATTACACAAGCATACCAGAGTTAGGTTATTTTTTCAGGGCGATCGCGAATTGCGTTTTGTAGATCAGCGTACTTTTGGTAAAATGTGGTTGGTTGCCCCAACGGTAGAAATAGAAAGCATTATTACTGGTTTAGCAAAATTAGCTGCAGATCCATTTTCAGATGAGTTTACAGTAGAATATTTGGCGAATAAACTCCACAATCGTCGCCGTGCCATCAAAACAGCCCTATTAGATCAATCAGTGGTAGCAGGATTAGGTAATATCTATGCTGATGAAGCCTTGTTCCTCAGTAAAATCCGCCCCGAAACCCAATGTATAGATTTGCAGCGATCGCAAATCGAAAGTTTATACACTGCTATAATTAAGGTGTTAGAAACCAGTATTGCTGCTGGTGGCACTACTTTTAGTAATTTTCTCAATGTCAAAGGCATAAACGGTAACTACGGCGGTGTAGCTTGGGTTTACAACCGTACTGGAGAACCGTGTAAAGTTTGTGGCCAACCAATTCAACGTATAAAGCTAGGTGGACGTTCTAGCCATTTCTGCGAACAATGTCAACCAAGTAAAAAGTAAAAAGTCAAAAGTAAAAAGTCAAAAGTAAAAAGTCAAAAGTAAAAATTAGGCGTTGCTGATTGAAAATATGAATTTGCCTCACGCATTAGACGCGTTCGCGCAGCGTGTCGCGAAAGCGACTCAGCGGCTTCCCGCAGGGTAGGCGCAAAGGCGCAAAGTTACAAAGAAAAATAAAGGTGATTTTGACGTTTCATATCCTGATTCAGCAATGCCCAAAATTACAATCCCCATAAATATCAATTGCTGACTTCAGCACAAGCTAAGATCCTTTATGAAAGACTTTTATAGAATCCAAGAGGGAAAATCATGGCTGTCAAAAAAGGAAGTATGGTGCGTGCTGTCCGCGAAAAGCTAGAAAATAGCCTAGAGCTACAAGCTAGTGATTCTCGTTTACCTTCCTATTTGTTTGAAAGCAAAGGGGAAATAATGGATATCAAAAATGATTATGCCCTTGTCAAGTTTGGTAAAGTGCCAACCCCGAATATCTGGTTACGTTTAGATCAAATTGAAGAATTTAAATAATTAATTATGTATACTTCCCCTACTTCCCCAAGTCTGTGTCGTTCTCCCCGCGTTACCGTTGTCGGTGCTGGTAGAGTTGGTAGTACCCTGGCTCAACGTATAGCAGAAAAAAATCTAGCGGATGTTGTATTGTTGGATATTGTGCCGGGAATGCCCCAAGGACTAGCATTAGACTTGATGGAAGCCAGGGGAATTGAACTTCATCACCGGCAGATTATCGGTACAAACGATTATGCCCATACATACGATTCCGATATTGTCGTCATTACCGCTGGATTTCCCCGCAAACCAGGTATGAGTAGAGATGATTTGCTGTTGACTAATGCCAAAATTGTGGTATCTGCGGCAAAAAATGCGATCGCTCATTCTCCCAATGCTGTATTTATTATGGTCACAAATCCCCTGGATGTGATGACTTTTCTTGCTTGGCAAGCCACAGGATTACCCCATAATCGGATTATGGGTATGGCGGGGGTATTAGATTCAGCTCGGTTTGAAACCTTTATTGCGATGGAATTAGGGGTTTTACCTGCTGATGTGAAATCAATGGTAATGGGTAGCCACGGGGATTTAATGGTTCCCTTACCTCGTTATGCCACCGTTAACGGCATTCCCGTCACCGAACTTTTAGATACAGCTACCATCGAACGTTTAGTAGAACGTACCCGTCGTGGTGGCGCAGAAATTGTCGAACTGATGCAGACGGGTGGTGCATTCTTTGCCCCAGCTTCAGCCGCCTGTGTGATGGTAGAGTCAATTTTGTTAAATCAGCATCGTTTATTACCCATAGCAGCCTATCTCCAGGGTGAATATGGTCTAAAAGATATTTTTCTTGGGGTTCCTTGCCATTTGGGATGTGGTGGAATTCAGAAGTTGGTGGAATTACCCCTCACCGATGCCGAACAGGCTGAATTACACGCCTCAGCCCAAGCAGTGAGGAAGAATATTGATAAGGTGCAAGGAGTGTTGATGGTTGGTAGTTGATGGTTGATGGTTGTTAGTTGTTAGTTGTTAGTTGATAGTTGATGGTTGAGGGTTGGGAGTTAAGATTTTTTATCTTTCACTCCTTCCCTCCTTCCCTCCTTCCCTCCTTCACTCCTTCACTCCTTCACTCCTTCACTCCTTCACTCCTTCACTCCGAACTCCTTCCCCCTACTCTCCTCGCTGTTCTATAACCTGATTAAAGTCATAGCCATTCCTTACTTGACAGGATTTTTGTCTCTTATATAAACAGGTGGATTCCCAGCACTTTTCTATGGTGAAATCTTGCTGTTGGGATAGTAAAGTTCCTTGATTTTTCGCAACTAGATAGTTGAAATTAGGTTGATATTTATCAAAATCCCGTTGATTTTCCAGCATAAACAGTGGCACATCTTGGTGTAGATAAGCATAGCCTCCTGTTTGGGACCAATGCATACCCCAAAACCCTACACCACATAGGTTTTTCTCTGTGCTTAATATTTGAAAAGCCCTTAAATTGCCTGCATAGCGTCTCCAGTGGGTTGTGATGCCAAACAAAGGTAGAACAGCCGAGAAACAACACCAGATGAGCATACAGATTAATACGGCTCTTTTAGTTCCCTTTGATACTAACCACCGGGGAAGTAGATTTAGAATTACATCTGCTGTTCCCAGCCCTGCCAGAACAATAATCATCAGTACAGCAGGGTAAATAAAGCGGTATTCTTTGTGAGCGATCGCACTATGGGAAAATATAATAATCATCGCCATCCACCCCAAAATAGGACTGCGACGAACACCTCTGATTGCCAAAAAGGTGATGGGAATAATTGCCACTATCCAACTTGTAACCAGTTCCCACAGGTATCCATACCAGGGAAAAACTCCATAAAGGCTACTTTTACCCTCAACCGCATTTACCCAAATATTCAACCAGAAGGATTGGAAAGGGTAAGACCAAGTAAAGCCATCCACCGTGCCAAATAGTAAAACAGGGGCAACTATACCTAGTAACATCGGCAACCACTTTTTTTGCCAATCCCTACGACAAATGTACGCAAGATAAAATGCGATCGCTGGGAGTAAATGGATACGCAAGCACAGGGCTAATCCACATAAGCAACCGGCAAAAAATAGTCGTCTGCGTTGGTATGGAGAATCTTGAATATAGGTGCCAAGATATACTCCCGGTAAGAGTAAATGTGCTGCTACCACCTCATTAAAAGCTTTGGGAGCAAAGTAAATTAACTCAAACCAAACACTGCAAACAGCCCCAGCAATGGCACCAGCAATTAGTCCATCCACGCGTTTTCCCCAAAAAAAGGCAACCACCACAGGAATTAGGGAAATCAAACACAAAAAAATTTTCACGCCAGCTAAATATCCATGAGAGCCATCCCCCATGCAGCTAGTGATGCCCATGATACTAGCAAGCACTGCTGGAAATACCCAGGAGCGAATACCATCTCGAAATTCCCAAGGAATGATTCCATGACCAAAAGTTAGACGGTGCGCTGGTTCTAATGTCTGAAATATTTCATCCGGCCACAAAACATTTGGAAAGGTAAAAGCAAAAATAACACGTATTAATAATGCCAAGGACATCAAAATGCCCAATGAAATAGCTACTGGGGAAAACTGACGGTTTATCTTCATTGATTAAAATAGTAGGCGATCGAAATTTTTTGTTTCCGGGAAAACTTGGAGTTTTCAATAAACTTCTTATATTCAAGTCAGGGAAAAAATTAACAGAAAAAGGTTAGTTAACGAAAACTTACTAGACTCCATCACTCCGGGCGGGGAAACCCCGCCCCTACTCCTTCCCTCCATCACTCTAGGGCGCAAGCCTTGCGCCCCTACACCATCACTCCCTCACTCCTACTCTGCGAGAAGCCGCTACCGCGTCTACACTCCCTCACTCCCCTGCTTATGGTATGGTGTCTGTTGATTATAGAGGTGTGGGAATGAGATGGAAAAGTGCTGATGGCTAAAGGAGAAAATGCCAAAAAAAGTGGCGTTGCTGAATCAGAGTATGAATTTACATTTTCGATAAGATTAAACAACGATTCTTTGCGCCTTTGCACGCCAGTTGCTTCAAGTCGGCGGAGCCCTTTGGGTTGCGCCACTTGACGGCAGTTGACGGCAGTTGACGGCAGTTGACGGCAGTTGCTTTATGCCGGGGAACCCGTCCACCGCACTGCCTCCTTTATGCCGGGGAACCCGTCCACCGCACTGCCTCCTTTATGCCGGGGAACCCGTCCACCGCACTGCCTCCTTTATGCCGGGGAACCCGTCCACCGCAGTGGCTTACCGCCCAACGCACTGGCTCGTCTTTGCGTGAGGCTAATTCATACTTCAATTATGCAACGCCAAAAAAGTTTACTCACCAATGACTTGCTGTTTCCGGCAATTATATGGCTATGTAGCCGACTATTAATCTGGATTGCCATGTTGGCTATTGCACCCAACTTACCAGCACCACCAGGAGGTGTTTCTCCCACAGTTGACTGGGGGGTATTTGCAGCTTGGGATAGTGCCAGCTATCGCTCCATCGCCACTTCTGGATATGAATATGCCAATGACGGCAAGGGACATAATATAGCCTTTTTTCCTCTCTTTCCTCTAATTATCCGGGGACTGATGAGCTTGGGTTTGCCTTTTGAAGTGGCAGGTACAGTGGTTAGTAATGTGGCATTTTTAGCAGCACTATACTGTATTTATTTTTGGGTAAAGCAACAACACAACCAAAGCGGTGCCAGGTGGGCAACCATAGTCATGGCTTGGTTTCCATCATCTATATTTACAGCAGTAATTTATACCGAGGGATTGTATCTATTCCTCAGTACCGCTACTTTATATGCCTTTGATAGCCGACGTTACGGTTGGACAGCTTTGTGTGGTGCTTTAGCCACGGCAACCCGCCCTACAGGTATGGTACTGATTCCGGCATTAGCGATGGCATCTTGGAAACAACGCCGCCCTCCCATTGCTTATGTGGCTGCTCTGGCTACCGCTGGGGGATTGATTTTATTTAGTATATTTTGCGCTGTCAAATTTGGCGATCCCCTAGCATTCATTAACGCTCAAAAAGGATGGCGTTCTTCCTTTGGTTTTGATTGGCAAGGTTGGTGGAAAATGTTGATGCAAATTACCATCGGCTCTGTGAATTGGAAACATGGTGGTATTAAAGATCCTTTACCACCGATTTTGTTTATGATTATAATTGCGATCGGTTATTGTTTGTGGTATTTTCGCAAGGGCTTGGGTGCTGCCAAACTGGACTATAGCTTTGGTGCATTAATATTACTATTTTGGATAGTGGCAGGCGATCCTTTAATTAACACCGCTACCATTTTGGGTGGTGCTTACTTGTTATGGCACTTACGTCATAAGTTGACTCCAGCAAATTTCATTTATGGTTGTCTAGCAATTGGTTTATTATTAGCTTCTGGAGGAACAATTTCTTTAAGTCGCCTCACCTATGGAATTGTTTCTTTGAGTGTTGCTTTGGGTTTACTGCTATCTCAAAATCTGCGTTGGGCATATCAAACCCTCTTTTTCTTCACAATTTTACTAGTTGCTTTCTCCCTCCGTTTTGCCCAAAATCAGTGGGTAGGGTAGGGGCGGGGTTTCCCCGCCCGGAGTGAGGGAGTGAGGGAGTGAAGGAGTGAAGGAGTAGGGGCGGAGTTTCCCCGCCCGGAGTGAAAGGGGGAAGGTGTAGGTTAGGTTGAGGAACGTAGTGCTTATGCAGGCATTTTTATACAAGTAATACTATTTAAAAAAAGAATGCGACAGATGGGTAGGGGCACGGCATCAGAATGATAATTTTATACACTAAAAGATTGTATATTCACATCTTGCACCACAGGATTATTGATCAAATTAGAGGCTGAAACCACTAATATTTGGTAAGGTGGGCAGTGCCCACCTTACGCTTATTGAGAAGGTGCAAGATATGTGTATACGCCTTGCCCTAACGTAGGGGCACGGCATCAGAGTGATAATTTTATACACCAAAAGATTGCATACGCCGTGCCCTGACGAAGAATGTATGTGTCGCAAACATTATTTGAATTGGTATAAGATAGAATACACTGTAAAACCCAGCTTACATAAATATGCCTTTAGAATTAGGGACTATCGGCGCTATAGTCAAGGCAGTAATTCCAGTCGCAAAACCACTAATTGCTAAAATTAACAGTGCTTTCCATCCTGACGATTTTGAGAAAGCTTTAAAAGCTGGGATTATGGCTGCTCGTGAATGGGATGAAAAGCAGCCCTACGAACAACAATTGTTTTTTCACTGTGATGACAAGCAACAACGAGATATTTTAACCGGGTTTTTCCAAAATGCATCGGTGCTGTCAGAATTACAAAAACCCCTGCAAGAGAAAACAAGTCCCAACTTAGATTTATTAATTGAAATTTGGCACAGGATAAAAGCAGAGAATCCTCAATGGCAATTAAGCGAAAACAGCATTGATAATTGGCTAAAACAATTTATAGAGACTTATTTTGTCAAAACTACCGCCTATTTAAATATTAAAATTGCCCAAGTAGATTATCTCCAACAAATATCTTATTACTTTGATGATGTTAAATTTGCTGGCATAGCTGTAGAAGGACAGGAAACAGATAAGACAGGAATTAATCTGCCACAAATATTTGTCATGCCTGATGTTGTGGAGATGACATCGACAAATTATCTACAGGATTTAGGATTTTTAGAATCAGGTGCAAACTCCCAAAATATTAATCAACGTCAAGCAGAATTATTACAAGCACAACGGCAACTGAGAAGGTTAGGAGAAGGTACAGGGAGAAAGTTTTCCGCACAAGAATTATTGACTGAAAGTAAGTCTCATAAATTCGTTTTGCTGGGCGCACCAGGTTCGGGTAAAACAACTTTGATGAGTTATTTTGCTGTCACATTAGCTCAGAATCAAATCCAGGCAAGGGCAAATTTCCAGACTGAAGACAATTTCTTACCAGTTGTAATTAGAATTCGGGATTTAGTCAGATATGCAGATAGTCTGAGTATTTTAGAATTTATCCGCCAGTTTGCGATTAGTAATTTACAGGTAAAACAGATACCACCAGAATTCTTTGAATATTGGCTAGAAGATGGCAAAGTCTTAATTTTACTGGATGGTTTGGATGAGGTAGCAAACCCTGGGAGACGATATGAAATTGTTCAGCGAATTGAGAATTTTTTAAAGCAGTTTCCATCCAATAGAACCATAATTACCTCTCGCCCAGCGGGGTATCGCCGGGACTTTTTCCGCACAGACGAGTTTCCCCACTATCAGTTACAGTTATTTGACGATGACAAAATTAAGGAATTTACTGAAAAATGGTATGAAAGCCGCTTTCAAGATCCCATGGAAGCCACAAGAAGGCAAGAAAGTTTGCAGAAAGCTTTAGCAGAACAAAACCGCATCCAAGAATTAGCCCGTAACCCCCTGCTGTTAACAATTATTGCCCTAATTCATCGTTATGAGGCGCATCTTCCCAGACAACGCTACAAACTTTACGAACGGGCGATGAATACCCTATTAACTAATTGGGATGCAGGCAAAGAACTGAATTATAAATTGCCTTTTGAATATCTGAATCGGGATGATATTCCCCGCTTAATGCAACAGCTTGCTTACTGGATTCATACCCAGGGAAGTACGGGAGATAAAGAAGGAGGGACACTGATTGATAAAGATGAATTGATTAAGCAATTAAGCAAGTTTATTGCTGAACAAAAACGCCTACAGCGACATCAAGCTAAATCGGAAGCACAAAGGGTTGTAGAACATATTCGAGAACGGACAGGTTTGTTAAATGAACAAGGGCAAGACTGTTATGCTTTTGTGCATAAGACGTTTCAGGAATATTTAGCAGCAGAGGATATCCGCTACCGTCAGGAAGATGAAGAATTTGAGGTGGTGTTGGAGCATATTGAAAAGTATCTTTGTGATGCCCATTGGCGAGAGGTGTTGCTGCTGTTAATTGCCCAGCAAAAGCCGAGAAAAGCGACTAAAGCTATTAAGCATATTTTGGAGCAATCTACACCTTATGAACAATGGCTGCACCGGAATCTGTTTTTTGCAGCTAGCTGTTTGGCGGAAGATTTAGAAGTTGCTAATGATGTTTTGGTGACGGATATTTTGCAGCAATTAGTCGGTTTGGAAATTAGTGATGTTGAGCAGGTTGGTGAAAAAATCCGCGTGCAGGTTTTTAACAGTATTTGCAGTTTGGATGAAAGTAGGTTTGAAGCTGAAGCACTGCAACTTTTGAAAGATTCGAGGGAAAGGATTGAGCAAGTACGGTTAGAGGAATATCGTGTGGCTTTGGGAGAAAAAGAGGAAGTAACAAAAACACTTTTAGCACGGCTTGGTGATGAGGATTCTGATGTGCGTGAGAATGCTGCTCATGCCTTGAGAAATTTGGGAAATGGCACACCCCAGGTAATAGAGGCACTGTTAGAACTACTAAAGAATGAGGATTTTGAAGTGCGTTGGAATGCTTTTAGTGTCTTGGGCAATTTGGGAAATGGCACACCCCAGGTAGTAGAGGTACTGTTAGAACTACTAAAGAATGAGGATTCTCGTATGCGTTGGGGTGCTGTTTATGCATTGGACAATTTGGGAAATGGCACACCCCAGGTAGTAGAGGTACTGTTAGAACTACTAAAAAATGAGGATTCTCGTATGCGTTGGGGTGCTGCTAATATCTTGGGAAAGTTAGGAAATGGTACACCCCAGGTAGTAGAGGTACTGTTAGAACTACTAAAAAATGAGGATTCTTTAGTGCGTTGGGGTGCTGCTAATACCTTGGGCAATTTGGGAAATGGCACACCCCAGGTAGTAGAGGTGCTGTTAAAACAACTAAAGGATGAGAATTCTGATGTGCGTTGGATTACTGTTCATACCTTGGGCAATTTGGGAAATGGTACGCCCCAGGTAGTAGAGGCACTCTTAGAACTACTAAAGGATGAGGATTCTCTTGTGCGTTTAAGTGCTGCTTATGCCTTGGGCAATTTGGGAAATGGCACACCTCAGATAGTAGAGGGACTGTTAGAACAACTAAAGGATGAAGATTCTCATGTGCGTTGGGGTGCTGCTCATGTCTTGGGCAATTTGGGAAATGGCACACCCCAGGTAGTAGAGGTACTGTTAGAACTACTAAAGAATGAAGATTCTCACGTGCGTTGGGGTGCTGCTCATGCCTTGGGCAATTTGGGAAATGGCACACCTCAGGTAGTAGAGGTACTGTTAGAACTACTAAAGAATGAGGATTCTGATGTGCGTTGGGGGACTGTTAATGCCTTGGGCAAGTTGGGTAAAAACTGTAGCGATATTACTACTGCTGTTGTCGAATGGATTTCCCAGCACCAAGATAGGGAATATGTAGGCAGTGGTATTGATGCGCTGTGGAATTTGGTAGCAACGGATGACTTGCACTAGTTGCGATAATCAGGAGGCAGAGCCTCCTTTCCCCTAGTTACCAGGCTCAGCCTGGTAACCAGAACAAGCAATCGCCTTGCAGTCAACACGCTTGGGGAAAATAATGGGTTGTTGGGCACGGCAATATTCAGTCAGTCACATCTAGTCAAGATAGTCGATGCCGTGCCCCTACCATGAATATTAATCCCTCAAGGAAACCACCCAAGGAGGGAGCGTAAAGCCTCCGGCTTATCGCTCCGCGTATCGCACAAAATCTGAATTCTCCAATACATCCCCCGTAGGATACCAATGGCGAATCAGGGGTAACAATCCCTACCTGAACTAAAAATAAGGTTTTGAGGACTGCGATTGCACTCCTATTGATGCCTTAAAAGCCCTATTAAATCGTTCTAGTGAGGGGTCAGAACCACTATTCGCCAGCAGCATCCCGTAGGGGCACGGCATCGATAACATCACCGGTTTGCCAAAAAGATTACACACGCCGTGCCCTGATTATGAATATTGCTTGCACCCACCTTGACTTGGTTCCCATTCAAGGACTTATTTAACCTGAGTTTGGGATAAGTTGAAACTTTTATTACACTGTTGCTTGATTCTGGCAACTGTCAACTTGCCTGCGTCATTTCTGCCAATCAACTTTGAATAAACTTCCTTAACTCGAACTGAGACATTAAATAATCTAGGGCGCAAGCATTGCGCCCCTACATATGTATTACGCTTTTTGTGAACTAGTAACTCACCTTACCTTGATTGAGAAGGTGCAAGACATCTCTCTGCGCCTGGAGCGCCTCTGCGTGAGATTTTTTACCCCTGTACCCCTGCCAACTCCCAGCATTGATTCTGTTGTGCCACCGAAAACCTATACCAAGCATTAATTTTCTTGAAGTACCATTTAAGCTAATTATGTTGATGATGGTGAATTGTAATTAATCTTCACAACCGTGAAGTTGTAAAATCTTTGTTAAATTAAAACGGCATTTATAGGCAGAAGGCAGAAGGCAGAAATCAGAAGTCAGGAAAAAACATCACTATGCCCGAATTTTAGATTATTAATCTGTCCACACCTTCAAACACAGTCCTATATATCGGTGAGCTGACAACTGACAACTGACAACTGATAACTGATAACTGACAAAGGTATCCAGCATGACAGCAGTAACGCCACAGGCAACTTCCGCAATTCCAAATTTTTGTGAAGGGATTCAATATTTTGGGGAAGCTCTACCAGATTTTGACAAATATGGGGCTACAGCTGCCATAGATTCAGCAACAGGTGCGATCGCATCATCTACAGATCCCACCGCAGTATACCAGACTTTGCTCGCAGCTGATGCTCTGCGCTACCTCACTTTACAAGTTACTGGTAGTAAGGCATCGGGACACCCAGGGGGATTTGCCAGCCAAGCAGAGGCTTACGCAGCTTTAGTTATGCTGGGTTACAAAAATATTATTACGGAAGTGGGACACCACGCCCCTGGATTCTATAGTGCCATGTTTTTGGATCGCTCCCTAGAAGACATGGATATTTATACAGTACAACAATTGCGCGATCGCTTCCGGGAACGTCATGGATTATTAGGACACCTTTCGGGATTTATCCCTGGTATTCTCGCACCGGCGGGTCCCCTGGGACAAGGACAACACTTTGCGATGGCGGCGGCGTTGTTGCATAAGGATAAGCTGTTCCCCTTCACCCTGGGTGATGGTGGTTTGGGCGAACCCTACATCATGAGTGGCATGGCACATTTCCATACCGCCTACCCCCACGCTACGAATTTCTTACCCGTGTTGGTGTGGAATGGTTACAGCCAGGAACACCACAGTATGGTTTCTCTCAAAACCAATGAAGAGATGATTGCATATTGGCAAGGCAATGGTTTTGAAGAGGTGGTGTTAGTAAATGCCAAGGATTTTGATGACCAAGACCAACCGGGAGATTACGTAGATAGTACTGCTTTCTCTTTTGAGAAACGGTTGGAATTCACCAGAGCGGTATTGGAAGGTGTAGATAGAGCAGCCCGTTCAGCCCTTGATGGTAAACTTACCGTCTTTATTATCAAACAACTCAAAGGTGCAGGGGTTCACGCTAGGGGTGCTAAATCACACAATCTCTATCCCAAAGATACCCTCAATGCCCCCCACATTATTGATTCTCTCAAACAACGGGCTTTACCTGTGGAAGCTTGGCAATTAGTACGGACAAATTGCGAACGTGCAGGGGGTGGTGCCGCAGCGAAGACGGTGGTGACAGAATTTGAATTACATTTGCCAGAATTGGGTGAATTACCTCTGGAAGAATATTCCCCAGGGGGAGAACCCAAGGTTTCCACCACAGCCATGGGAAATTTAGTGGCAAAAGTGGGAGAGGTTGATCAAAATTTCGTAGTTACCAATGCTGATGGTAATGCGGCATCGGGGATTAATAATATCAACCAAGCATTGAAAATTATTCACCCCACCACAGATGATTTATATCACCAAGCACCAAATGGACAGGTTTACGAACCATTGAGTGAAGATGCTTGTGCAGGATTAGCCGCAGGTTTATCTTTGATGGGTGCCAGAAGCTTGTGGTGTTCCTACGAATCTTTTGCCATCAATGGATTACCAATTTGGCAAACCGTCACCCAAGCAATGGCAGAATTACGCCGTCCTACCCCTTCTACCATTACTTTATATACTGCCGGGGCATTAGAGCAAGGGCGCAACGGTTGGACACACCAACGTCCGGAAATTGAAGCTTACTTTGCGGCGATGATGCGGAATGGCAATGTGTTTCCACTGTTTCCCCCCGATGCTAACAGTATTCAAGTCTGTTATGACTGGGCTTTAACTACCAGAAATAAGGGAATTGTGATTACTGCCAGTAAATCTCCCCTGCCCATTCGTACCACTTTTGAGATGACTAGACAAGGCTTAGAAGATGGGGGGATAGTATTACAAGAAGTTGCAGGTGGAAAGCAAGTTGTATTTGCCGTTGTGGGAGATATGACATTATTTCCTGTGTTTGAAGCGGCTGCTTTCTTGGAAACCGAAGGCATTGGAGTGAAGATAGTTTCTGTCATTAATCCCCGACGTTTATATCGTCCTGATGATACTGCTTGGAATACTTGTTCCGAACCCGATGGTGATTTTATTAGTGATGAGAAATTCGCTGAACTGTTTGCTGGTGATGCCTTAATTGGTGTTACTGGTGGAGCAGCAGGGATGTTAGAACCGATTATGTTAAGGAGTAATTCTAGAAGGGATGTTTTTGCTTGGAAGCGGGGGGAAACTACCTCTAGTGCGGGTGAATTGATGGCATTTAATGGGTTGACTGCGGAAGCTTTGACGAAGCGGGCGATTGAGTTAGTGCATTAGGAAAAATAGGGTGTTATTTTATCCCCTACCTGGGTTCTCCTGGGTGGGGGTTTGCTACATTATTTTACTTGGCTTTTAGCGCTAAATTAAGCGTTTGTTCTTAATACTTAGTAATAAAAATATATCATTTTTTATTTTTTATTGGTGCAAGATGTGAAACAATATATTCTAAAATCTTGCACCTTCTCACTAACTAATAGTCATATGGTGCAAGATATGAGTATTGAAAGTCAAAGAAAGTCAAATATTTTCAAAAGGAGAATCTCATGGTTAAAATCAAAGCATTAGGTGAAACGCAGGATAATACTGGGGATGCTTGCGGTGCATTTTGCATAGCAGCAATAGCTTCTGGAATGGAATTAATCGGTCAAAAAGGCGTAAACCAAGTGATTAAAATTCAGTACGAGCCTGGGAATAAAAAAGTAAGCACAGAGTTAAACATGCAAGGTAATCCTGTGGATTTGGCAAAACAAATGTATACAGTGACTGGTAATTTTAAAACCCCCCAGCAAAACGCATACGAGTATACCAACACACCAGATAAAAACAATAAGAATTCGGTTTCGGGTCTGGCGTTAGTTGCTTCAAAAATTGGTATGGATGTAAAAGTTAACATATTGGACAACTGTAAGATTAAGCAACTTCCAATCTACTCAGACGAGGAAAAGCTAGTAGAAAATATGAATGGGGTAACTTTAAATGACAAACTAAACATTTATACAGCTCCTGACAACAATTCAGTACAACTCATCTGTGTTAACGAACCAAATGACGATTTTGCACATTGGATTGCCCTCGATAGTGAACAATTTTTATACGATCCACGATATGATAAGCCTGAGAAGGAGAAATTTGAAATTGATAAAAACACCAATATAAAAACCAAAGATGCTGAAGAATACGAATTCTCTGGTCTATGGATTACATTAAGTAAAAAATAGCCCTAGTAGCTAGTACACCAAGGCATAAATGAACTGCCACTCTTGGCAACAACCGTGGGCGGGCGTTTCTCCCTCTCAGAAAGACTTTTGGTTTACCCAATAACTAAAAAACTGGCGGTTTATTTATGCCTTGGTATAAAGTTATGAATTAATTACGTCACTTCATTTACATCTCCCACTCATTAACCAGCATTTTTTGACTGTGATGTTGAACCTGATAAGAAACTCCAGGAGAACGCAAACCCAGTGTTTTGAAACCTGGGTTAGTTTGACGTAAAGCGACTTTAGTCGCCGTGGTCTTTAATTATTAATTTTATAGATTCTCTAACATATTCTCGCCAGTCGGGAATTTTTTTTAATGCTGTTAAATCGTCTTCATTAATCATAATAGTTAACTTGCCTTTGATTGTTTCTCTTCGACTGGAAGTATAACCTTCGGAATTGCCCTTTACAAAATGACCTTTAGAATTTCTCTTAAAACTCATTGACGGTTTATCGATTAACGGTTATAATGATTCTAGCCCATTTAAGAGGTCGGTCAAGTGGCTAAGAGCAAAACACCTAGTTTTGTAACTGAATTACCGCTAAAAGTCAGCAGTAAGCAGGAAAAAGAATTGTTAACTCGTCTACAAGTCGCAAGACAGTTATATAACTGTTGTCTTGGTGAAGCTTTAATTCGCTTACGTCAGCTGCTCGCCTCGGAACCATACAAAAAAGCTAAAGAAACCAAAGATAAAAAACAACAAGTAGCTCTGTATCAGCAAGCCGACAAAGAAAATAGATTTACCGATTATGACATGAAGACCTTTGCTACTTTAACTGCTAACAGGTCTAAGTGGATATCAGATAAATTAGGCGCACATGAAAAACAAACGATTGGTACTAGGGCATTTAAAACTGTTAAAAAACTGCAATTAGGTCAAGCTAAAAAGGTAAGATTTAAAGTACCTTCCAGATACCGCTCAATTGAAGGTCAATCAAATACTACTGGGATTAAATGGCGAACTGTTGAACACAAGCGTCCGAATAAAATAGGTAAGGCTAAAGATGTTCGCAACAAAATAAAATGTGCTAAATCTTTAGTGGTTTGGAATGGCTTAGAGCTAGAACCAATCATAGATTTACTCAATCCAGGAATCGCTCATGGGCTGGTTTCACCTGTAAAATACTGCCGGGTTTTGTGGAGGAATCTGAATGGCAAGCGTCGCTGGTACCTACAGTTAATCAACGAAGGTTTACCTTATCAAAAGGAATCCAATTATCTAGGTGAAGGCGTAGTTGGCTTGGATTTGAATATCTCAAATGTTGCTTTTGTAGGAAATAACAAAGCAGGATTACTACCTTTGGCAGAAAAGGTTCCTACTTACGAGAAACAGATCAAAGCACTGCAACGTAAAATGCAGCGTTCACAACGTATGCATAACCCAGACAATTATCAGCCAGATTTTGAAGGTAAGGTAGGGAATAAAATAGTCAAAAAGAAAGGTAAAACCAAGCAAGGTAAAAGACAATGGATAAAAACAAGAAACTATTGCCGGATACAAGCTAAAAAAGCTGAACTAGAACGCAGAAAATCAAGTTATGCTAAATCTCAAAACCGAGGTTTGGTAAACGAGATTCGTCGTCACGGCAATATAATAAAAACCGAAGCAGTATCGGTTAGAGGCTGGCAGAAGATATATGGTAAAGCAATTTCTGCTAAGTCACCAGGTTTTTTCCAATCTGAACTCAAACGCAAAGTTGAAAAAACTGGCGGGAAGTTCATTCGTTTTTCTACTAAGAAAACAGCACTGTCCCAAACTCACCTGGATGGTACTCGCATTAAGAAAAAGCTATCTCAGAGAGTTCATGAGGATGTAACAGGTTTCAGGATGCATAGGGACTTGTTCAGTGCCTATCTCAGTAGACACGTTAATGACGATTCGCTTTCATTGTTGGATGCTCAAAATGAGTATCCGGGGTCGGAGCCGATCCTTGTGGATGCATGGAAGCAATATCAACAAACTGCGAGCAAACTAGGCACGTCCGAAATCAAGAACAGTCATTGGTCCTCAGAGCAGTTATCCCACAAGTCAGTCTCTTCTAGCCAGATAGACAGTAAGGTCGAAAAGCTAGAATCTATGCCTGAATCCCAGGTTTTATAAACCTGGGAGTGGCTCAATTCTAATATAATTAGCTACTTGGTCAACATGGTGATGAATAACAGTAAATGCACCATAACCACCTTGCCATTTAAAAAAGCTATCAGGTTTAACTTCATGGGTAATCAAATGAGAAGAACTACCTTTAGCTTTTCCAATTAATTCAGATACTGTTAAACTAGGCGGATAACCTGCAAGAATATGTACATGATCCGCAACCCCACCAATAGCAATTAATATACATTTTAACTCTCGGCATTGTTGAGCGATCGCATTATAAATAATATCCTGAATATCACCTGTAACTAACGGCAATCTATCCCAAGTTCCCCAAACACAGGGAACTATTGTTACTGGTGACTAATCTGTAATAATTAGCTATCCTGAACTGCAATAGAGTTTTTACCAATAATGAAAATTATCAAACTCATTTTTCTGGCATTACCCTTAGCATTGACTTACCTGTTGCTATTTACCAATCCAGCCCAAGCTGCAAGCCTGAAGTTGACATACGATGCTCGCCAACAAATTACCTTAGTATCCAACCCAGGGATTGTTGATGGGATTATCCCCAGTTTCTCTCACAAGTCTCACCCCCTTCTCGATGGAGTAGGTTGTAATTGCTCTAATTGCGTTCAAGCACAATTACAGATGCAAGGGAAACTACCACTTGCCAGTCTGTTATAGCAAAGGATAGAAGGCAGCAGGCAAGGGACAAAAGAGGATGGTTGATATTTTGCCGTTTGCAGTCATTCAATATGCTATCACTTGAGAACTAATCCTATATTAGGACTCATATTTGATTTTTGAAAAAACGAGCGTACACTTTCTGTTCCCTGTTAAGAGTTCCCTATTCCCTATCGTTACGAATTATTTCATAAATCAAACCGGATTCCTATATAAAACTAATTATTAATATTGGTAGGGACAATATATTTTCTATTCCCTACTCATTTTTCAACTTTATGTCAAAGAAATTACGTTTAACTCACAGCTTATATCTGACCCTATTTATCCTTAGCTGGGGATTACTAGGCTGTAATAATATTCGCAATCCATCTGGTTTTGTTTCTGTCACCACAACTAACACTTCACCAGCCAAGAATAGTTTACCCCAAGTAGTTGCAACTACTAGTATTATTTGTGACTTAGCCGATAAAATTGCTGGTCAAACAATTAATCTGACTTGCTTAATACCACCTAATACCGATCCTCATATTTATCAAGTCAAAACTACAGATCAACAAGCCATTAATCAAGCTAAATTAATTCTTTATAATGGCTATAACTTAGAACCAAATCTGATCAAAGCAATTAAATCCACTCAAAATCGTGCCCCTAAAGTAGCAGTTGCCCAATTTGCGGTAAAAAAACCATTATATGTAAGGGTCAATCGCCAAAAACAAGCCGACCCCCACGTTTGGCATGATATTAAAAATGGCATGAAAATGGCAGATGTAATTAATAGTTTCTTGGGTCAAGTATTTCCCAAAAATGCAAATTTATATAAAACAAATACTACAGCATTAAAAACAGAATTAGCTCAAGTAGAGCAATGGATTAAATTACGAATTGCTAGTATACCTGAAGGACAGCGTCAGTTAATTACTGCCCACAATTCTATGGCTTATTATGCTAAAGCTTATGGTTTTTCAGTATCGGGTTCTGTGAATAACATTACTACCGCTACAAAACCTTCCTCTGGACGGTTGCAAGCACTAGTTAAAGGTCTGAAAAAAGCTAAAGTACCAACAATTTTCCCCGAAGCTACCATTGAATCTCAATCAATTAATACCGTTGCTCAACAAGCAGGGGTAAAAATTGCTGCCAGAAAATTATACAGCGATGCACTCAGCACCCCAGGAACCGAGGCTGATACTTACCAGAAAATGATGACAGCCAATACTCGTACCATTGTTGAAGGCTTGGGAGGAACCTATCTCATCTTTACACCCAAAAAATCTCAGTGAAAATCCATAGATGTTTTTGTAGTATAGAGATACCCATCTCAAGTAACTGTTTTTCTAGGGAGAGAGTGTGAAGTGAACCAACGCGATCGCATTGTTTTTGATCTCAAAGGTTATATTATCAAGCCTGCTGTCCTTTCAGCAAGTGAAGTTAAGGAACTAAAAGAATTTGTCCTGCGCCAAAAGAATGAACCAGAGTCCCTACCTCCCCACCAGCGTTCTTTACCAGGGGGTGCTTTTGAAAGGCTAATCGATCATCCAGAAGTCATGGATGTGTTGCAGGATGTAATTGATAGTAATGTAGACAAAATCCGCTTAGAAAGTACCTTCCTCAGTTATCGTCAGCAAGGTGAAGGTGAATGGAGTCCCCATGCAGGTGGACGCACTACTAACCCCAACTATGCATACAATTTCCACGATGGACGTATTTATGCTGGTATGACTAGGGTCGTTTGGGAATTGGAGGAAGTCCTGGAAGGGAAAGGAGGAACTTGTTTCGTCCCCGGTAGCCATAAAGCTAATTACAACATTCGTAATGGCTCCGTACCTAGCCTTGATAGCAAGGATTCAGGAATTTGGGAGAGTTATAGTTGTCCTCCCGGCTCCCTAGTGGTGTTCTCCGAGGCTGTACGTCATTCCGCAGACTTCTGGCAGAATCCAAATAACCCCCGCGTTGCCATTTTCTGTGCTTACAACCATATTAATGTCCGCCATCACAAACCAACCTTTGCTCCAGAGGTAATCGAGGGACTTACTCCCGAACATCAACGCTTTTTCAACGAAGTCTACCATCCACAATTTGACCGTTGGGAACAACAACAACAACAGCAAAAGTATATCAAAGCAGCAAATAAGCTATTAGGTAATAAGATAGATCGTGGGTTGAAAACAAAAATAAAATCTATTGTTAACAGATTTAGTTGACGGTTGACATCTGATAGTTGACAGTTAGGGAGGTAAATTAAATAATATGCAAATAAATCTATAATTTAACCTTACCCTCGCTTTTTACTGTGTAAAAATCTTTCCCTCTCCTTATTAAGGATGCTGCTGGCGAATAGTGGGTCTAACCCTTGATTTGTCCACAAATTGGTTTTTACTGATAACTTGCACTCCTATCCATACCGCCTCAGAATGAATTCTGAGGCTAATAAACAAAGT
>JASJDS010000190.1 GCA_030065055.1 Calothrix sp. MO_192.B10 | reverse complement strand
AAATCTCGAATCGGCGAGTTGAAAGGAAATATCACTCCGCCCATTGTTGGCAAACGGGGTGAGCCTGGGAACCGGACAGCTACATGAGGATATTTCAAGCTATGCTGTCTAGGCTTGGAAGAATCTCCCATCTTCCAGGTGGGAGAGTGTCAAATCATTAATGTTGGCGACACATACATTCTTTGTCAGGGCACGGCACCCACAATCTTTTGGTATATAAAATTATCATTCTGATGCCGTGCCCCTACCCCCCTGCTTCTTGTTCACTTCACATATGCCTGATACCTGCTTGATACCTGCTTGTTAAAAATTGATTTTATTAAGTTACATGGAAAATTCTTGAGATTGGTAATTGAGTAAATTTACAATCCAAGCACGATTTTTTTGTTTAACTACATACTCGTTGATTGCGAGTTTTTTATGAAAGCTATAAAAGTGAAATTTCATATAGCTATATTTCATGCAGCTGTATTAGCTATATTGTTGTTGGTAATGTCTCTGGTTCCCTTGCCCGTGCAAGCGCAATCGGTTACCATCCCTGAAATTACCACAGAACCAGTTGTTTTGGGTCAGAAGACGCTCAAGTGGCTCCGTGAAGGTGGCAATGATACAATACCACAACGTCCCTTTGATTACCCCGATCTGACTGGTCAAGCAAATGTCCTAGATGATTGGCATATGCAAACAAGTTCTGATGATTGGGACTTGCTTGTTTCCACAGCTGGCAATTTTTATCGGTTTCTGAACGTTTTTTTTCGTCAGGTCTACCTGCCAGATAATCCTGTTGTCAGTGCAGGACAATGGGGATATTCCACTTCGCCGCCAGTTTCAATCCAACAATTGGATAACGGTGGTCGGCTCACTTTTGGCAACATGGAGATCCGTGGGATACCTATGGTTGTCATGGGTCCCAACTCGATTATGAATGCGGTTGTTAATGGCGGCTATAACGATGGTGAGCGAGGGAAGATTCTCAGTAACTTTGGTAACGTTCTTTTGGTAAAGGCTGGCAATCCGAAAAATATTCGTGATATTTGGGATCTTGGGCGTAAAGGCGTGAGCGTTGTAACTTCCAACCCAGAAACTGAACCTGGTAGTTTTGGTAACTATAGCTCCAGTGTTTTCCATATTGCCTTTCGTGAGGTTGAAGCTGCCACAGGTGATATCAAGCTCGCCAATAGACGAGCCAACCGCTTATTTAATAGTGTGTTCAATCCCAAGAATAATCAGAGAAGAAGAAAATGGGTAGTTGGCGATCGCATCCATCATCGTGATGTACCCCAAGCATTGGCTAACGGTGAAGCTGATGTTGGACTGATGTTCTATCATTTAGCGCGAACAGCGATCGAGGCTAATCCTGGCTTATTCGAGATTGTTCCCTTGGGTGGAACAGTAGAACATCCTGAGCCACTACTCGGCAATCGTGTAGCAACAATGCAAGCAATTCGCATTGCCGGTAATTGGACTCCCCAACAAATTATCAATCGTGATAACTTCTTCTTTGGGATTACAGATTCGGCTGCCAATGGGGATCTTCTAGAACGATTTTGGCTACGAGAACCAGTTACCACAGGGAACAACCAGCCCCCTCTTCCGTAAAATTTGAGTGTTGTTTCCGAAGAGTGCGATCGCGATAGAGCCTTCGGCATGCTTATGCCGGGGAACCCGTCCACCGCAAGTTTTTCACCGCAACGGAGTGGCTCCCCAACCTACGGCTAAATTCATAAAACCCTCTTCAAATAAGGGTTTTAGATTTTTATTCAGTGAGAGTGATAAAAGAGGACTAAGGAGAAGAATCAATCATGTCTAGAATATTACCTGGTAAAGCACTGCCATATCATGTCTTTCCGGGTGGAATATCTGTTTACAAAGAAAGCCATGACGAAGAAGGTGATTGGTATCCGCCGCTTATATTACCTTATTTTTGGAAAGACAATGCACTTTGGGTGAGCCGTTCCCTACCTGAATTGGGCTATGAAAAAGCGATTCCAGTTAATGCCAATTCGAGATTTCCTAAACATAGTGATTTTTTCATAATTTTAGGGGTAGCATTGTATGGTTATGCCAAGGTTGACGGCTACATGCCCGTTTTCCTCGAACGACTCCAAGGCGATGAAGCTATACTTTGGCGATTATAGAGAAAGCTAATTTTTGAAAGTCAGTGGACTATTTTCTAACTTTCTTTCTAGTATTAATACAAGCCAGTTATGACTTCAATCACCAAAACAGTTACGATTAATGTGTTCTCTGATGATAATGGAAGGTATCTTTGTCGAATATCGCCTTCTGTTGACCAGCCCTCACATGAGATTCGTTGCTGTGGTCAAAGCGAAGAACACGCCATAGCTATTGCATTAGAGCAGTTAGCCAGCCAATACCGCCAGATTGCAGAGAAGCGTCAAAACAAGGATTGGGAAGCAGTAGAGCGTTCTGCATCTGGAGAACCAATCGAAAAACGTTACCATGTGATTTTGCATTACGAACGGATTATAAAAGCCGAGTCTAAATTTGAAGCGCGTCTCTACGGGAAGAGGTCAAAGCGCAATCTAAAAGCAATGCAAGCCATGCACGAAGCTGCTGAAAAAATAATTGGTGCAGATACTTGACATACTGAATCTTCGCAATTCATGATTAATGCATAGATTTTGCCATGATATTCTCACAACTAGGTGATCGTTATGGGCAAAGAAACATTTACAACTGAATTAGCTTACACACAGCCTATTCCGGTTGTTTTTTGCTCTGACCTCCCTAGAGTTGAGAAGCTCATGAACTCTCTAGGCACTGTTCGCGCTGTAACCTACAACAAGCTAGGCTCACTCGCTTACTGGGGTCAGTCCTGGATGGGTGCAGCAAAATTAGTTCGTCCTATCTGTTCCCCTGATAGTGTTGGGTTAGATAAAGCCCGAAAACTGTGGGAATGGGCAGTAAACGACACTGCCAAGGCTATCTCAGCACAGCAGGAAGCAGGAAAGGTATTTTTAGTCAGGGAAATCTGGCGCAAGTGTCCTATTACCTGCACTGAGAGAAACCGAAACGCCTGGATGGGTAAAAAGCCTAGCAAGGCAAAGCGTATTGAGGGGAAAGAGAAATTCCCCCCTGAACCTGCTGAGTTGGAGCGTGAAAGGCTTATTCACCTGCTATGGAATAATCCAACAGCAGATAACTGGCTACATCGTAAGTTCCGCGATCAATACCAACGCGGACATACTTATCAACGTAATCAAATTGTCTACCAAGGTGCTAGCTACACAGCTAAACGGTTAACAAGAAATACGGTAGAACTGAGCTTAAACAGTGACGATCGTAGGGTCAAAATTGCCGTCAAGCTAAAGTGCCGTCATATCCCCAGTGGGCAGATTCGCTTAATCAAAAACGAGTTTGGTTCTCTTGAGATTCATTGTGTCCGCCGCCGCACCTTGACCAAGCCCGAAAGCAAGCCCACCAAGAGCATTGGCTTAGATAAAGGTTATACAGAAGGGTTTTACACTTCTGAAGGTGTTGCTATAGCTGAAGGATTAGGTAAGCTACTCACAGCTAAGAGCGATCGCCAGGTCAGGGAAAATAAAAACAGATATAGATTATTTCAACACGCTGAAAAGAAAGGCGGAAAGACAGCCTCAAAGATCCATCAATTCAATCTAACCAGCAATAAAAAACGCCGTAGGTTAGCGGCTAGTAAGGCAACTATTAAAAATTTAATACGCAAGGATTTACGCTCTAATATCACCTCACCAGTACGTATCTTTGCAGAAGATTTAAGCTCACCCATCAAAGGTAAAAAGCAAGCGAAACGCATCAACCGTAAGCTCAACCAGTGGATGAAGGCAGAGTTACAAGATTCTTTGGAAGTTATCGCCAAGGAAACAGGATCTACTATTACGGTGGTAAATCCTGCTTACACGTCGCAAGTTGATTCCCAAACCGGGACGCTATTGGGTCAACGGAAAGGGGATTGCTTTACTCGTTACACGGGGGACGTGTTGCAAGCTGATAAAAATGCTGCACTGAACATTTGTCGTCGCGGCTCTGACACAGAGATTACTCGGTGGATGAAATACGACAAAGTGCGCTCAATTTTGGTTGAGCGTACTGTTCGATACCTCGGCTCGATTGGGACAACCGTTGCAGAGGCTTTAGACTTAGACTGGCTTAGTTCTAAGTTTAAGGCTGAAGCAATTGTTTGTGAAGCCAGGTTATCACCTCACGGGGTATGAGGTACGGTTAAGCTCTGATGGATGGGAGAGTTACCAATACTCAGCGACGCGCTAAAGCCGCAACCATCGCAGATGAAACCAGCAATTTGAGACAAAGAAATGCTGTAATCCCTATGATTTCGTTACTGTTACGTAGGTTTGCATAGATTTAGTTGACCCCTTGCAGGACACGTTGCTAGGAAATACAGTGGTAGAAAATGCCAAAGTTACCTTGATTGAGATTGATACAGATTTACCAGTCCAGCCCTTAACTTGATAACCTACCTTCGTGAACCTCCAGTTGATACACTCGCACCTTCTAGCCCGGATTTCTCACTAGTGAGAAATCCGGGTCACTTACTTGCTTAGTTTGGATTGTAAGGATTCTACATCTGTTATGGTCAGGAGCGTTTTGATTATCCTGCCAGTAACTACTCAAGGAGAAAACAAGGGTTTTAGGCGAAGAATACTTCTGTATTATTGATGTAATATTGGTTATCCCGGTTTTTTGTGACAATCATACTTGCACCCGTTATCAAGCAGTAAATTGTAAATTATGGAAAACGAACTGGCAGCAAAAGCCGAAAAAATACCAGAAATCAAAAATGATGTTTGTCGTACCGCAGTAGTAATGGCGGCCAAACGTGCTATTGAATCGGAAAGGGCAGACCGACTTTTTGAAGATCCTTTTGCTGCTCAGTTAGTTGGGTTTGAGAAAATGCAGTCTTTGAGGGATAATTGGCAAAAACAAGACGGTAAAGACCCGAAATCAAATACCCTTCGCATCCAATTTGTGGCAGTGCGAACTAAATTTTTCGATGATTTTCTGATATCTGTCATACCAGAGGTACGTCAAATTGTAATTCTAGGGGTGGGGTATGATACTAGGGCATATCGCCTACCTTTACCACCTGAAATATGCATATACGAGATTGATTTACCAGAAATCATGTCTCGCAAAGAAGCAATTCTGAAGGATATTCCATCTAAATGCCATCGTCAGGCGATCGCCACAGATTTGCAAAAACCTTGGGTGCATTTATTAAAAAATCAGGGATATAAATCTAATGAACCTACAGTTTGGTTGATGGAAGGTTTATTGATGTATCTGGATGAAAAAGAGGTAAATACATTACTGCGAACAATTTCTGATTTTAGTGTCAAAGGGAGTTATTTAGGTGCAGATTTAATCAGTGTAAAGTCGTGGGAGATAGGCTCTCAACATCAGAATGGATTAATTAGTAAAAATTGGCGTTTTGGCACAGACGAACCAGAAGAATTATTTGCTTGTTATGGGTGGAATGCGTCAGTTATCCAACCTGGAGAAATGAGAGCAAATTATGGACGTTACTCTGTCCAAATCACACCCCGTTCAGTACCTGGAATGCGACGTTCTTTTATGGTAACTGCTAAAAAAGAATGATTTATTTAAATTCCAGTCCCCATTCTGTTCGCGTAGCGGCTGACTCTTTGAGTGGAAGTACTTTCGAGCGGATTTATCTCACAAAACCTGACTTTTCCCTATTTTTGTGTAACCACCTGTTTTTAATACCTGATTTTATCCCATAGATATTTTCTTTCATCTATAAAACAATAATTAATATCAAGTTGTGAAAGAAATTCTTGTTTCGATACAGCTTGATAAAAAATTAGATTGGATGTATTAAAATGCTCAAACGTTTTTTAGTTATTACTGCTCTAAGTGCAACTTCTGCATTCATATTAGTTCCTACTTTATTTTCTGCTCCTGATTCTACACAAGCATTAGCTCAGGTGACTTCAGTATCTCAATTATCTGATGTACAACCTGCAACAAATGAAATACGAAAAGTATATAAAGGGTTTATATCTTCAGAGAAGGTAGATGTATTACGTAAAAGACCTGGGGCTGTCTTGAAAAGGTCAGGAATTAGAGTTAAAGACAACACTCAAATTAAAGTTGTAAGTGGGAATGATGATAATTCAGCTAAAAGGAGAAAAGTAATTGTAATTATTACCGATACGATAATTATCATAATCATTACCTAGGTAAGTATGTTAGCTGGTGCGGCACTACGTAAAACAGGTGAAAGTTGGGAATTTGCATCTGAAGCCGCACTCTTATATTTTCAGGACTTACGTATATTTCAAAAATTGGCGTTGCTGATTATAAATATGAATTTACCTCGCGCAAAGACGCATTAGACGCGGAGCGGCTTCCCGCAGGGTAGGCGCAAAGTTACAAAGAAAAATAAGGGTAATTTTGACATTTCATATCCTGATTCAGCAATGCCCAAAAATTAATTAGGATTCCTATATGCCAGTTGCGTAAGTCCTAATTTTGTTTATGGTACAAATTAATTAGGTCGAGCTAAATTTTTGAATTTGGTGTATTGGGGGTCAAATAAGAGCTTCACTGTACCTGTAGGACCATTGCGGTGTTTAGCAATAATCACTTCCGCAATACCGCGATCGGGACTGTCGCTGTTATAATAATCGTCACGGTAAAGCATGATTACTAAATCCGCATCTTGTTCAATAGAATTGTGGACTACGATATTATTAGCAACAAAGTTATGTAAATTGGGAACTGTCAAGTCAAATACTTCTTCCATGCCATCGGGTCTGATTGAAGATATCTCATCCCAATGTTTAGGTAAAGCTAGACGATCGCCTAATTTTAACTCATCCAGTCTTCGCCAACCATTAATTGTTAAAAATTTATGATTTCCTGTTGCTTTAATCTTTCTTCCTAGTCTAGTTGTTAAGGTAAATACGGGCTTAATACCTGTAGAAAAAGCATTACTGACAATTGCCCTTTCTAATTTCATTGTACTCTCGTTAAGTGCCCAAACTGCAAAACCCGATTTGCCCACTAGTTCCCTAATTGGTACTTGTACACCGCTATCTGCTAATGTCACCAAACTATCACCAGTTAAGCAACCCGATTCCCTCAAGTCTGACAACATGGGACGCTTGTTAGTACGTGCTTCCACTCCTCGACTCAACTGAGAAAGGGCAATCACCGGCGCACGTAATTCCCTGGCTAAACCTTTGATACTACGGGTAATTCTCGATAATTCTTGGACGCGATTATCCCCCGCACCTTCCATTAATTGCAAATAATCAATAATCACTAATCCCAATTCTGTGCCCACTTCTGCTTGCAAACGTCGTGCTTGGGAACGCATTTCTGTAACTGTAATATTGGGGGTATCATCAATGAAAATGGGCATTTCTGACAACATCCCAATGGCGCGACTTAAGGGTTCCCACTGAGATTGACTGATGCGTCCGCTACGCAGATATCCACTTTCAATCTGTGATTCAGAGGCTAATAATCGCTGTACTAGCTGTTCTTTGGACATTTCTAAACTAAAGATTGCCACTGGTAGTTTGTATAAACCGGCAATATTATGGGCTAGATTCAAACAGAACGCCGTTTTCCCCATTGATGGTCTACCAGCTACAATGACTAAATCGGAACGCTGGAAGCCATTAGTCATGGCATCTAAGTCATAGAAGCCACCAGGAATCCCCGGTAAGGCTACCCCTTGATGGCGTTCTTCAATGTCCTGAAAGGTGTCTATTAGGGTGTCGGCGATATGTACTAATCCTGATTGGGGACGTTCTTGAGCAATTCCAAATACTTTTTGCTCTGCTTTATCTAATACTTTGGGTAACTCGGTTTCCGTCTCGTAACCCAGATGGACAATTTCATTCCCGGCTTTGATTAACTTGCGCCGCAGAAATTTTTCCATTACCAAGTTTGCTAAGGCATCAATATTAACTGCGGATACGGTACGATCCACTAAGGATGCTAATTTACTTCTACCACCAACCTTAGCTAGTAAATCGTAGTCTGTTAACCAACTGGTAACAGAAAGTAAATCTGTGGGTTTTCCTTGGGCGTGGAGTCGTAAAGCTGCTTGATAGATATCTTTGTGTGTACTAATATAAAAAGCGTCGGGTACTAAGCGATCGCTCACCCTACCAATTGCTTCTGGATCGAGTAAAATACCCCCCAGTATGGCTTCTTCTGCTTCGATATTTTGAGGAGGTAAGCGATCGCTACCATTACCTTGAAAGCTAAGTTCTTCTGACATATTACCCACATTCTGTGCTTTAGATTATAGCATCTAACAAACACTTGGACTTGGGACAAAAAAGACTTGTTCGCGAATCAAGCTCAAGCATCAAAAAAGGATAGCTACCAGCCCTCCATACATAGTAGTATCCACGACAAAGTATCAAGGGGGAAATACTGATGGCTATGCCTCAATTAAATCACAATCAATTAATAGCGCGATTTCAATTCTTGAGCAAGTTCTTTAGCTGTTGAGTAACGATTGTCAGGGTTAGGTTGGGTTGCCTTTAAAATAATTGTTTGCAAATTTTTGGTAATATTATCAGTTGCTTCAAGATGAAATTGATTGCTCCCATGCCCTTGATGATAAAATTTTTCTGGGCTTTTACCCGTAAGAATAAAAATTAGCGTCACACCAATGCCATAAATATCAGATTGAATCAGCAATGGACCATATTTTTGTTCTGGGGCAGCATAAATCCCTGAATGCAGGAAAGTATTGACTGGCATACCTATCTGGTTTATGGTTCTGAAGTTCTGTAAAACTATGTGATTGTTGAGATTCTGTACCAACAGATTCGCAGGTTGAATATCACCGTGGATAATTGCAGGTTGTTGATTATGGAGATAATCTAATACCTCACATACTTCTATCATCCATTGAATCCCCTGTTGAGACGAAATAGTTCGTTTTTGTTCAATATATTCAGCTAAGTTTTGACCGAAAAGTCTTTCCATGACTAAGTATTTGTATTCGCCCTCCACAAAAAAGTCAATCAATTTCGGAATTCCTCGATTTACCAGATTTTTGAAAGTATTACCCATCTGTAGAAACTCCGTTTCCCATTGGTTAATTTGGGTAATGTCAATCTTCATTTTCTGTAAACTTAAACGCTGATATTTGTGGGTATCATGATTTTTTTTACAGGCTACGTAGCTATTAATGCCTGCTTCTTTTGTTAAAATCTTCAATACTTGATACTGGCGAATTTGTTGAAGAATATTGATTGGTTCACCGCAGTCTTTACAGAATAAATCTTGGGGTGAATTTCCTTCGTGTGTACATTTTCCCAAAATCTGGTTGATTTTTGCTGTTAATTGGACATTATATTGTTGCAAATACTTGATTTCTGATTGCAATTCTGAGACTTGATCATGCAAATTTTTGTGTGTTTGTCCGTAATTGTTTAATTGGCTTTTTAGTATGGATAATTCGTTTCTAAGTTCCGTTTCAGTTTCTTGTTGTTGATGTTTGAAATCGTTGATTTTGCTTGCCAAGTTAGATTCTATTTCATCTAATTGAGACAAGATTGTTTGAGATTCTTCCAGCAATTTATCATGGTCTTCGTCAAATTCTCTTCTCAATTCGCTGAATTTATCTTCTAAATCATTTTTAAATTTAGTGATATATTCTGGTATTTTTTGATGTTCTGGGAAAAGAGTTTCAATTTTTTCTAGAGCTTGTGCTAATCCATTTATAACTGCAATATCTTGTGGTAAACGATGATGTAATTCTGCAATATTTTGTTCAATAAATTCTAATTTATTTGGTTCCATAAGATTTTATTTTTATTATCAGGACTTACGCAATTGTCACAATCGGTCATTGGTGCGTGATGTTACAAGTCTGATTACTACGTTAAAATATTCTCGCAACGTCACGCACCCTACAGAAAAAATATGCTAATTTATTTGGTTCCATAAGATTTTATTATTATTATTACAAGCGTTCTAATTTATCTACAGTAGTTTTTAAAGTATGAATGCTGGATTGAATATTTTGACAATAGTCACTAAACTTACGTAAGATATCAATTTGTCGCAAAATCTTTCTCTTTTCTGTATCATCTACTGTTTCTGTATCATGGTGAAATTGAGTGGTGCTAGATTCATGATTACTATTATTTTTTAGCAAATAAATCAAATCAACTGGCTCATACACATGAGCAGGTGATTGACATATGCCTTCTAAAGGTTCTAAAAGTGTGATATCTAGTTGATAAATAACAATTTTATTGAAAATAGTACTTAATTTTTCAATGTGTGATGGTAATAGTGGTAGTTTGAAAGATGACTTAGTTAAAGGTATGGTGCGGTAAATATTAATCAAATCTTTGGTGATTTCTGCTTCTTTAGTATCATCCAGTACGGAAATGGCTGTTACTTCACCTAGTGCAGCTGCTAAACTGTTAGCAATTGGCAGAATGTCTTTAATTGAATCTTGTTTTCTCAATTTGACAGCATCACATAATTGTCTAATTGCCTCAGTTCCTTTTTCTAATTTCGCGCCATCGCTCAGGAATTTGTCAATTTGTTGGAGTCTCTGCCAAAGTCCACCATCAGTTCGTTGGCGGTTATCTGCCATGCTCAACCAGTTTTGGTATAGTACTTCTAAATGCATACTGCGAAGTGCCCGCCTTCCAATGTTTTGGGTCATATCACTAGCTAGTTTTTGATATTCATCTTCACTGGGATTGGGATTGCTGTTTTTATTCAGTAACAAGATAGCCATAATTCCATAGGCAAGGTTAATTTCCGGCTGGGAGTAATTTTTTTTCACCCATGCTTTTGCCACTGCTGGTTGCAAGTGAAGATATTGATTTTGTTGCCCTGGTGGTGCTTCGTAAGCATCGTAGTAAGCATAGCAAAGTAGCTTATCCAGCTTATTATCCAGATTTATGACTTCATGGGAATTAGGTTTATTCCCAGGTGCTTGTCGCCATTGCAAAAATTCGGTAAATTCCTGACTATACTTTCCTGTTTTTGGAAAATTTTTGGTCATCCACTTAGGTAAATCTAAAGATTGGCGTTTTTTGCCACTAGGAACAACAGTCAATGATTTTTGTTTTCCAGAAATGCGACGTACAACCTCTACTAAAATTTCTTTGGTTGTGTCATTTAATTTGTCATTGTCATAGGTCTCGCACTCTAAAATTACATTGCTAGTAAATGATTTAACTAAATATAATTTCGTAGATTTATCGTTGGATCTCCTTGGTTGAGGTTGAATTACCTGAACAATCAATTCTTCACCAATTTTGAGGTTGCGAAATTGCTTGTTGATTTCTAATCGCTCAATTACAGAAATATAGCGATTATTTTTACCAATTTTAACCTTAAATTCGCCCCAATTCCCTGACACAAATATGTTTTCAAGTTCTTCTTTAGTTAGTGCTGTCCATGCAACTTGTGTGCTAGGCAGCCAGTAAAGAGCCATACTATCAATAGAACGGCAAATCAAACCTAGTTTCGGTTCAATGGTATCTTGATCGGAGATGGCGAACAAAGGTTGCACTAAAATTTCATCACCATATTCATTATTCTTGAATCCTATTAAGATTTTTTCTTCTTTGTCACGGCGTATGCCAATAAGTGTCTGATGCTCTTTGAGTTCTTCTGCCACATATTTGAATAATGATTCGGGTAGACCTGGTACTAGTTGGTCAACTCTGATTTTGATTAAACCGCCACCACACCGTAGCAGCACAGTGCAATTGTCGGATAATATGCCAACAACCCGTGCCATGCTAATTCGATGAGGAGGTATGCTGCTAGCAGATTGTAAATGCCACAGAGAAAAGAATAACTGATTTGTCTCTGGGGAAAAACTTTCTACTGTAACTGGTAACGCGCCTCCTAAAGATTCTAATAATTCTCGCAAACTTTCCCATCGAATAGAAAATACTTGTTCATTTTGCTCAACTAAATCAGTTGTTAATTGATGTTTTTGCCACTTCCTCAAGTCCTGAACGTTAACATCAATTTGCAGGTTTTCCCATCCCAATACAACTATCTTGCCTGCATTTAGGCCTAAAAATACTATGTCTTTTGGTTTTGGATTTAGTTGGTGTTTGACGGGTGATAAGTAATTATTTGATGTCAGTTCAAATATCTGGCAAGTTTGGTCAAAGTTAGGTTCGGGAAGTATCAGACTATACTCTCCACGACCAAGGGCGATCGCACCATCTTGGCGGTTACATTTCTCTGTTGCTATTGGTAAAAAGCAACTCTGGTTCCCGAAAGCTTTACGGGGACCAGGAATCCAGTTTAATAGTGCCACTTTTTCAATTTTCACGGGATCGGTAACAACTACCTGGAGTTCGACGCGATCGCCGACTCCAAAGCCACGCCAATGCAGATTTGCTAAGGATAGTTCTGTGACTCCTTGTTTCCAGACAACTAATTGGGCTGGTAATTCTACTATTCTCCCTGGTATAAGTTCAATCCACAAACCTCCCTTGGAAGTACCCGCTACAAAATAAGTAGCGCGTTTTCTTCGCTTTTTCCCTAAAGCGGCAATTAGTTCATCAACTGGAAAACCAAATCGCAGAAACTCTTTTTGTGTATATCGCAGCCGCAAGCTATTTGAGTATTTCTGAAAAAATAGTGGTCCTGTTTGTACGCTATGGTCGCCTAGTTGTTCACGCTCAAACCCTTCCCCAGACCAGGTTCTAGTTTCTTTATCATGATAACGCCATTTTTCTGTTTGACATCTTTGGATAATTTCTTGCACTGAGGTATCAGCAAATGAGAGTTCTAGCCAGGATAGAGGGCTATTATCTAAATCATTTATATCTTGGTGTAACGGTGCATATTTGACATCTAAATTATCTTTTGAAATTTGTAATTTACCGACAACAAAATCACTGGCTAGGGGAGTAATGCGATTATACCTGCCATCAGTGCCTAGACAAGCGATTTTGGGATGGGGTGTCTGCATCAATTTTACGAAACCTACTGCTCCTGCTTTTTGCCAAGAATCACGATGGTAACTACCTGGGGATGCTTCGATGTTTGGTAAGCCCCCAATCGTAAATCCCTGCCAGATATCTTGCCAGTATTGATTCTCATAAACTTTGCCTTCTATCCAAGCATCTACATTTTTGTCTTTAAATAATTTGTCTTTTGGCAAAACCACAACGGGGCGAATATCGTCTTTGGGGACGTAGCGTAAATCTCCGAAAGCTGCGCGGGTGATGCGGAAACGATAGGATTTTGTGTCAGAGGTGATATTGTCAATTTCGATGCGGACAGTTGTCCCTTCTTTTAAATCATCTAAATCATCTGGACATGGTGCAATTTGTTGCGGTTCGAGATAAACAAAGATGCCCGGTTTTAGTTCAATTTTCAGACCTTTTTGGGAAGTAAAGCGAATCACAGATGCCAATGCTAAACCTGAGGACTGAACTTCATGGACTAGTACGTAGGCTTTTCGAGATGGAGAATTAAGCATCAAAGATGGATTAATTCGACCACTGTGATCGCGAGTTAAACGGACTAGTAAAATATCTTCTAAAAAGGATTTTTCTCTGAGTTCTGTTCTATAACAACGAGCTAATAAATCTTGTCTGATCGAAAATTCGCGCCTGAGTAACAATATTGATTTCTGCATATCTTTACCAATATTGTTACTACTTAATTCTGTTGGTGGGCTGAGTTCTAATCCCATGTCATTGCGGGTTGGTGTTATTTTACCTGCTTGCAAAAATACCATCTCATTATCTTGAAGACTTTCTAGAGGGCTAGCTTCTTCTAGGGTGTTAAAAGACAAGCGAACTGGTTCAAACAATATTTCTTCGCCAAAACTTTCTTGAAATTGTGTTTCGTCTAGTCGTCCTAAGATGACACATTTTTCTTCAAAGTTGTCTGATGATTGATGGAAGTGATTTAAAAATTGTGCTTCGCTTTCAGGATTTTGAAATTTTAGCTTGGCATTAATGCGGTCAAAACTACGATTTGTTTTTTTGATGCTATTGTCATCAAAGCCATCAACAGATTCAATAACTATGCGATCGTCAGCAATTTTCAAGTGCAGCAGATGGACAATTTTATATTCTGAACGCTGATTAAATAGCGATCGCCCTTGGGAAAATTGTAAATCTACGCGGTTGATATTAATAATGCATCCAGTTGCATCTTCTCGGTTCCCTTGATTTTCCTCGCGCTGAAAAGTCAAGCGGGTAATTAAATCACCGTGACAGATTAGTAGTTCAGTACTTTCAAACTTTCTCCCATTAAATTGAAGTTGACTTTCTGGAACTAGCAGAGTTTTTCCATAGCCGAATTCAAAGCGATGATGGGTTTCACTGTATTTATTGAAATAGATGTCGCTATTTTCTTTACCAACGTAGTACAACTTGAGAGATAATGCAAAGGGTTCATTATAATCAACACCTCCCAAAATTTTGGTGCGGAATTCTGCGGGAGTACAATGAGGAACTCGACGCAAGGATGCTGTAATTTCTTCATCATTTTCTGTGAACTTTAACCGGACTTTAGCATCCCCGGGATATCGACTTTCTAAAACAAACACCCCCTCATCTGCAGCTAGGGATACCACATCAGTCCAGCTTGTTTTCTCAAGATTATCAGGATTAGTAGGAATTTTGAAATTTTCTAGTTTAACTTTTGTATCTCCAGTTTTTAAAGTGGCATCTAAAACACGAGGATTATGACGATATTCTGACCATTTTTGTAGGTAAACTTCATGGGGAATCTCTGCACTACCTTTGTTGAGCGTTCGTTTTCTTTGTCGGACTTCTTTTAATTCAAATTCTCGGCGTAACTCAAATAAATCATTATTTTGCCTATAAATATTTTGCCTATAAATATATAGCTGGATATGATGAATTGCTAACTTTCCGTATGGAGTACTAGCACTACAATTACCGATTAAAATTTGGTCATCAATTTGCAGTACAGCGCGTCGATATAATATTCCTCTTTCTATCCAAGTTTGGTCTTTAAATTTCGAGGAATTTTTGACAACACAGTCGCGCTGTAACCCCTCATGAAAATTTACTCCGTCACTAATAGCTAAATGATTAGTTTGTTGATAACCCCGTTGTAAAAAGACAAATTTCCCTGGTTCTAATTGAGCGATCGCTTGATTTTTCCTATCAGGAACACCTAGATAAGATAGCTCTTGTTGGTTTGCAGGTAAATCAAATTTTGACCACAGTGCCCGCACAGAAATTCGGGGTGTAACAATATCAAATTCATAACCTATATCCGTCCGTTTGCCAATAATTTGACTACCCAATCTTGGTTTTAATTGCTCCAAGTTACTGATGGTAATATCTTGAGGTATTGGTTGAGTTTCTGTTTGCCAAACTATTTTACAATAGCTTCCTTCATTTCTTTTGGGAAGACGAATAAATATTCCTTGACAACAGTCATTGATCCAAGCTGATGCTGGAATATTATCAATATCTATATCTTGGCTATTTAACCTTTTTTTATCAGAGTTGATACTAAATATTTTGCTAATTCTTGGTTCTGAAATTTCCAGTCTTTTTCCCAGTGATATTTTTTCCATTGTCAGGGATTCTGCTTCAACCCGCACACGAATATTTTCATCCGTCAGACAGATGACAAAGCCATTATCTTCAGAACTAATAGTAGTAATTACCTTTTTAAGAGTTATAAGAGTTAAGCGATAGTCCCGTTCAATATCCAGCCATTTTTCCAAGAATTCTGGCCATTTACGATCTGGTGGTAACTTGACTTCGTTATACTGTACATATTCTGCACGTACAGAGGCTTCTCGCAAATTCCAGGAACCTGGGACTGGGATAAATTCAGCTATTTCTTCTTGGTTTACCCGCCAAGATTCTTCCCATTTAACACTGATTTTACGAGGATAACCAGGAACAAAATCTGGTTGCAGATAGTAATACCATTCGTTTTCTTCTTTTTGGGCAACATCTTTTTGGGCAACATAGGTTTCATCACTATCGCTGAAAAGATTTCGCCATTGAATATTGCGTTTGTCAAATGGTAATTTAATTTGAGGATAATTCTTTTCTAAATCAGCGTTCTTGACTGGTTCTTTGACCAGTTTTAGACGTACTATATCATCTTCAATTACTGGTTCTACAACTATTAACAAACCGTGGGGATTATCTAAGTCGCTAATCTCTTCTTCAATAGCTTGGACATCTTCTGCAACAAATGCATCCTTGGTTAATAAATAGTTTTCTCCTGTTTGTCGAAACAATCGCCAAGCCTTTTCGCCAAATGAATCGATAGTTTCTTCAATAAAAGTTAACACAGTCACATTGCTGGTATTTGCATCAGTGAAAGCATTTAACATTAGGTCGCTTAAATCACCATCCAGTGGTATCCATTGAGTTTTATCTGTATATTGGCAAAAAACTGGTATTTCTTTCTTCTTTGCTAGCTCTTGAAAATCACGGGAAGTATCAGCGTACCAGAGATAATCTGGATAATCTAGGGATTTCTTCCAACTAGTACTAACTTTTCTTTTCTGAATATCTCCAACTTGTAATCGTGGTTCTAATTTACGTATTGGCTTGTTTTGATTCTCTGTATACAAGCACCATTGATCTTTTTCTTGATGTTTCCCAATATTTAATGCTAGATAGTCACCAGGTTCAAAATCCCACTGTTCAGTATCTTGATGAATAATGTAAAAAGGAAAACCACAATTGAATGTATATTCATATTCATTGTTATTTAACTCTTTTACTGCCACAAGAACAGCCAACGTCCAGAAAGGGTTTCCATTGCTGTCTATGATTTTTTCAATTTTAGACTTAGACTCTACAAACAGATTTTTGACTTCATAATCTTTATAAACCAAATTAAAATCTTCATAAAATAGAGTAGTTGTAAATCTATTCGGATTATAAATCGCTGCTTTTATCGACCAATCACCAATTTTATTTTCATCATCAGGCTGGATTATTTGTTTTTTTGTTCCCCGTAGCTCCACTTCACATTCTTTTGTTCTCAAATTTGTTGTCAAACATTGTTCTTTCAGGGAACGCTGGCGGAGAATTGACAGCTTTTGACTTAATTTTCTATTTTTATCTTTCCAACTAAAGTAGATAATATTGGATAATGTAGTTTGAAATAGTTCAACTCTCTGCAAATTAATGCGTGTCGAGATTGGATCTTGAGCACTTCTGGTATTGTGTTCCTCTTTCAAACTCAAGGAATGTTGTTCCAGAAAATTGTGCATTGCCAAAAGTAAAGTTTCTTGTAAATCCCTATTTTCAATTTTTAAGTAGGGGCAATTATTGCTTTTATCTGTGGTAAAATAAACATATTTAATCATCTGCTGAATATCATATGTACAGCCAGATTCCAGCAAAACATAGGCGATATTTTTTTGCTCCTCTGCTTCATTTTTCACCAGAAAATGAGCTAGTAATTCCACTAGACGCAGACGAATAAAGCGGTCAAAATGCTCTGTTTTACTCAACTGATTAAGACAATCTTGCCATTCATTACGCCATCCTTGAAACACTGGTGGGGGAACCAAGCCTTCAGGTAAATTGATAAGTGAAACAATTCTTTCTGTTGCTCGGACAAGGCGAGTTGATGGATTTAAATTATTTTCATCCCAGTCTGGTTTGTGCCATTCTTCTGGAGGTAAATCTGGCTCAGTTAGTAAAATTTTTCGGTAATGAATCTTCCAACTACTATATTTTTCTTTTCGCCAATCAAAATAATCACTGAAGTCTTGAGGATGCAGAAAACGCATTACTAAAGCAGCTTCTTGAATCGCAGGATATTCATGTTTCCCATCCTGATGATAACTGTAAACTTCCGGAATTAAATTGAGCCAGCGTCCAGAAGCTTTTTCTCCAATTGCATTGGTGTAAGCATCGGCAATCCAAGACATCAAAACTTCTGGGAATACAGATTTTAAGAATTCTTTCTCATCACCCAAAGCTATATGAGTTTTATCCCCATTATTATGAGTGCGGCGAATAATTTCTACAAAACTTTCTGGAGAAATTGACTCCAATCTTCCTGTACCCACCAGTTCTTGAATTTGTCGCCTACCGAATAGTACTAACCCAGTTAAAGGCATGGTTAGCTGTGTATTTTTTTGAGACTGTTCCTGGTCATTGTTATAACTTTTCAGAAATTTCCCATAGGTCTTATAAATAACATCTGAACCATGAACAATTAATTTACTAAATTCATCACGATGAGGATTATTAGATATTTGTAATAATCTGATTGAAATAGATACAGCAATAATTAAACTAATCAAATTTTCTGGCTTTTCAGCAGTAGGATAGCGACGCTTATCTTCATCTGTAATATAATAACGTCGTTTAATCCAAGGAGAACCAAACAGCCATTTATATTCATCGTCTAGAGGTAAATTTAATCGTTGTTGATTGACTGAAATAGATATTCTTTTTCCACGCAGTTTTCGCAAAGATTCGAGTTGTTCTTTCCAAGCTTCAGCCTGATTTTTATAACGTCGGCAGATTTCAATCGTTTCTGGTACTTCAGTTGGCGGTTGCCAAAACTTGCTTAACTCTTCAGCAACAGCGATCGCATCAAATTGGGCAGCAAGCTCCCAAAGAATGCTTTGCCAATATATGATGGGTAAATTTTTTTTCAAATATTGGTTTGCTTCAATCCCAATCCGACGCAGAGGAACATCAAATGCTTCTATATCTGACTGTTTTCTATTTTTTTGCTTTCTTTTTCTTATTAGCCAACGTAATTCAGTTAGTTCTAAAGATTCATTGATAATTTTTTGAACTGTTTTTTTACTATTTTGCTTGAGTTCGCTGAAAATTTTACCAAACCAAACTGAAGCATAAGTTTGTAGCAAATCTGGCTCAAATTCAAGGACAGAAAATGGAGCATTTATGATTAAAAATAAAAGCTCATCAGGTCTTTCCAAATCTATTAATTGGTAAATTTGAACAGCAAGCCGAAAAGCTAAACGTCCATACCGATAATCCAACAAGCTATCTTCAATCAGCGATTTAATTTTAGAAGTCTCTTTACCTATTTCTGCTGCCAAAGCATCTGCAAAATCGTCATGATGTTCTAGCTGGGTTGCCATAATAGCTAACATCAGCGTTTCTAACACAAATTCTTTTAAATCCAAATATGGAGTGCTGATTTTGCTGCTATCTTTTCTCGGAGTTGCTTGTATAGCTTCTATTAATGCTTGGATGATGAAGTTAACTTCTTTAGCATCTAGCACTGCATTGATTAAGGTTTGTAACTTTTCGTAAATTTGTTCCGGAAAGCTCTCAATTATATTGTTAAAATATGGTTTGATAGCTACTTCTTCTATAGCTATTGGTAAATCTATGCGGTTGAGTGACTTTAACACTTGTGGTATTGCATATACTTGCATCCAAATATCTGTGCGTTGCAACTCCTTATAAGCTAAGTAAAGGATTTGTCCATCACTTTCTGGGTTTTCTAGGGTTTCTAAAATCGACAAAAACGCTTTGATACTGGCAGGGCTAGCTTTAATACAGCAACAAAAATACCAATCAGTAAGCATCTCTAAGTCCTCTACTTAGCTGATGTAATTTATATTACTTATATAATATAACGTTTACAGGTCAGGATTTGCTCTTTTATTTCGCTGAGACTGTTGATTTCTTGCCATTCTTCCTGAGTACACAGTCCAAAAACTGCACGCTGTTCTTTGTCAAATGTTAACAATTCGCTAATGGATTTTAGGCTGGGAGGTTGAGCAGCCAGTATCCAAGCAAAAACTGGTCTATCCAGTCCATTGTTGTGAAAATATTCTAATAATGTCAGTAATTCAATGTCACATCCGGCGCGAACTGCAAGTACAATTTGTTCATCTGTGGCATTCTCTAAGAAATCTTCTGCTGTTTCTGCTGTTCTTTTCCCTAAGCAAAAACTACAGATATCGAAATATTTCTTGAGTAAACTTGGTTTCAGCTTTTGTTCAACTAAACTTTTAACTTTATGTCGATGATGGGAAAACTGTCGGAGAATTGCCCATGTTAAATCATTGATAGTTGTTTTTGGGCAGGCATTCAAGTCTTGTCCTGTTGGTATGCGTTCATCTTGGAGTTCGCTAGCTTCAACCCAACTATCCATAAGAATATCGGAAATGATATCTGTTTGGTTGCGCGCCAGTATTAAAGCTGCTATGCGTTCTTGGTGATTATTGCTAATCGCACCATTTCTGACATTTTCATCCAGTTTTTGTTCCTGACATTTCTGTATGTATACTTCTTTGAGAATCAGGGTTTGTATGGGAATATCTGAACAGTCTTGAGCTATTTGATTAGCGAGATTGACAAGAATTGGTTGCTGAATATCTGCAAAATTATTTTGAATATGAATAATAATAGCAACACGAGATGAATCAAAAATTTTATTGACTAAAGCACTACACCAAATTTGTAGAATATCAACCAATGTCTGGTTTAAGTCTTGAGCATTAATTTCTAAGATAATACCCAGAGTGATTGCATCAGGTATTCCTTGATCTTGTAAATATTTTAAATATTTTACTAATTGATTATTGGGTTCTAACAATAAGGCTTCATCCCATACTTGAGATAAGTTTTGAGGTATCCTATAATTAAATCTAGGAGCAATTCTGATCCACCAACGAATTGGTAGTTTTAGAGAAGATTGATTGTGATTGGCATTAAATAATAACCGCTCAACGGATATTAAATTTTCGTATATATAATCATTTTCTAAACCAAGAATAATACCGATATAATTACCACGTTCTAGCCCATATTTCGTCACTATATCTACAGGTAACCATTGATATATTGCCTGATTTTGATTCAGAAAAAATGCTGGTTTGGCACTAAGAGAAAAAGGCTGATTTAATCCTGCATCCGGTTCAGGTAAGGCATTATTACTTCTTTCAAGCTCCGCAGCTAAATCTACCAATTGCTGATGGCGTTCATCCCCCTCATCTATCTGCTCGCTTAACCGCTGTACAAATAGGACAAGGGCATTTTCCTTAGTGTCGCTGTGATGTTTTTCATGCAGGAAATAAATTAAATTATTCACCCTGCCGGTAAGGCTATCAGCTTCGAGTAAACTAGAACGCCAAGGAGCGAGGGACTCATAGGCGAAAATTGCCCTGAGATCGCGATCGCTCTCAAATTGTTCACATTGTAAAAGTACTTGACGTAATCGGTTGAGCAGTGGTTGGGGGATACCTGGCATATCTCCGTCTAAATGCCTGATAAGTATGTCAAATTATACAACAAAAATCTAGCCACAACATTTCGCGCTATATCAAAACAGCAATTCCATTGGCGATAAAGTTGTCCAAATCCTGGTTCTGCCAAAAGCCTTACAGCGATCGCATAACTCAACCAGTTAAACCAATATATTCCGGATCGCTTGTTTTGGACAGAGAATGGGAACAGTTAAAATAAATGGTAATTTTATATACTATTTAATTCATGAGTGATAAGCAACAAATGCTCGAAGTATATCTTCACGAGTACGAAAAACTAAAGGAAGAGCAAACACAGCGAATTGGTTTTCGCGATAATATGCTGTATGTGACCCTGGGTGTATTTGGTGGTATCCTTTCTTTTGCCTTATCTGGTAAAACCAACTACTACGCGCTCCTGGTTATTCCTTGGGTTTGTCTTATTCTTGGTTGGACTTATCTAGTCAATGACGAAAAAATCTCAGCGATCGGTAGATATATTCGCTACACTCTTGTCAATAAAATTAAAGAATTAACTGGTAATGCAGATATAGAATCTATTTTTGGTTGGGAAATAGCCCATAGAAGCGATACGCGTCGTCTTCGACGTAAGATAGAGCAATTAGTCATCGATGAGATTACTTTTGTTTTATCCGGTATAGTGGCATTGCTTGCTTTCTGGTTTTTAGCCGAGCAGCCGCCTTTAGCTGTTAATATTTTGTGCGTTGTGGAACTTGTTCTTTTGATCATCTTGGCTGTGGAGATTATCATTTACGCAGATTTAGGTGTTGGGCGGTAACTGCACAAAGTGGGTTCAATCAGTTATCGGGCGTTGCTGAATCAAGATATGAATTTGTCTCACGCAGAGGCGCAGAGGCGCAGAGAGAAAGAGTTTAAGACACCTAATTTTTAAATTTTATATTCCAATTCGGCAACGCCAATTATCGAGCATTTGCGGACTTGTTACTCATATTGCTCCCTTGTGTATATAAGCTATACCGTAGATGCTACTCACTCTATATCAGAACTTTACTAAATCTTTATAATTATTCTCCGGCTATTTACTCACGATACTGAAATTATTAGTTGTATTTTATACTTTAATAAAATGTCGGAAGACCCTATAATTACACTTTGGAAAATTCAATTAGGTGAAATTGCCGAACAATTAACCAGTAAAGAACAAGAATTAGAGAGGGTGGAAAAGCAGCTTTATGTATTACAACAAAAGAGGGACAATTTAAACAGAGAAATTTATATGTTACGCGATCAAGTTGAATCAATTGAGAACTATATAATATACGATTTGGGTAGCTAGAAAATACCTTTACACATATCTTGCACCTTCTCAATAAGGGTAAGGTGGGCAATAGGTGGGTTACAAAATAATAAGGGTTACAGGCGATGATTTTCGCAATAATCATGTGGTGCAAGATGTGAATTTACTTTAACACAGATGAGAAATTAGATTTTCTAGGCTCACTCTTACTTGTTGACCATCTTCGCCTATTTCTTCACATGCCATGATTCCAGCTATTTTAAGCACCTGTTGATATGCAGTTACGGGAAGATACACTGGAGAACCAGGTTTTTCAACTAGATTCTTGTTGCCACTTAAAATATAGTAATCAATTTTTTTCAAATAAATTTCTATCTCATTGCAAAAACCTTCAAAAGTCTTATCTGGTGGTAGTCCTGTTTCTAAAATCATTTCTTGAAGTCCCGATGATTTATCATCAAAGACGCGCTGAACTGCTGACTTTGCAATTTCTTTTCGTTTAGCTAACCAGTTTAATGCTGTTATCGTGTGTGGAGGTGCAACACTTTTGATTTGCTCCTCTAAAGCAGCACTCTCATTTTCTTGTTTTTTAATTTCTGCATTCAGCCTTTCGATATCATCTCGATACCTATTTTCTTGCTCTTGAAGCCTACTATCTTGCTCTCGAAGTTTGCTTATTTCTTCTGTGAGTCTGGTTTTCTCTTTTTGAGTTTCCTGAATTAGATTGTTAGTTCCGTTAATTTTTGCCAAAATTTCAAATGCAAACGCACTTGCATGACGTGCAGCAATTTCTTGCCAACCTGCTTTATCTGTTTTACTTTTGCCACTAATTAAATCAGAAATGCCACGAACAATTAGTGCTGATACTGGTTCATTGGCATGGGCTGCTTGAAGTACACCCCTTCCTTCCATCTCTACTGCTACAGCATCACCGTAATTTGACTGGAGAAATTTCACAAGACTGGAGCGTTTAGAGGCAATTACTTTCTCTCCAGCTGCAATGGGTGCAATTAGTACACTAGGTGCTGGGCTGGGAATATTAAGCTGTAGCCTTTGCAACCAATCCTCTTTCCTAGCTTCGGCTCTGGCTCGCTGTATTAGTTTATATGTTGACAAACCAACATCTGGTCTGGGTTCAAATGCTATCTTTACCTTACCTGATTCATAGCCATATACTTTTGTGGCAGCAACTACATCACCCAAGGAAACATCTTCATCTTTAATACCACCTGCTACCCCAACGAAAAGTATTACATTTGGTCTAAAGTGGTTAATTGCACGTTCAGCTTCCATTGCGGCTCCAGTATTACCAGCACCAATTTCCACAATTGCTACATCCCAAACCATGCCATTGGCAGCAAATTTACCTCTTTCATATACAGTCCCTTGGAGATGTAACTCTTCTCGTAGTTCTATTAAATGGGCACGGACAGCTTTATACTCAACAGGTATAGCAGTAAGAATCACTGCACAAGCTTGACTTTGTTCTCCTGGTTGTGATTTTGTAGTCTCTTGAGTAGAACTATCAACTTGAATATTAGCTCTGGGATTAATATTTTGTTGAGAA
>JASJDS010000189.1 GCA_030065055.1 Calothrix sp. MO_192.B10 | reverse complement strand
AGGGTTCATGTCGAATAGTGTATCAACCAGATAATCCCTTATCCTGTGGGGCAGTAGTCTGGATAGAGGTTTTACCCGATACAGTAGTCATTCCACAGTTGTTAACACCAATGGGAGTGTGAATCTTCTAATTATCATTGTAAATTGTCTTTTTGTTAGCTCTTGTAGAGCGAAAACCTCTACATTGAGGAATCAAACTTTAGCAGGGAATAAAATGTAGGTTGGGTTGAACGAATTGAAACCTAACCAATCAAGCGATCGCTTGACAATTAAGACAGTCGCTACTTACTCATATCGGGATTTTTTTGATTTAATAACTTTAATAACCTCATCATGGCTTTGACCCTCGATAATGTCTTTGAGATGAATTTCTCCCTTAACATATTGAATATGAATACGCCAGCCTGAAATTTTATCAATATCAGCACGGTAGATTGCTTGTTTGATACCTAACAATAAATAGTGTTACTAAGTTTTTTTCTACCGCACTTGGGAAAGGTTGTAAATATTGCGGCTTCATGGAAGTATATGCCATATTTGTTGGAGTTACTATCTGTTTTGTTGGGATTTTACTTATTACATTGGCAGGATGTGTCAATCAATTGATGGGTTCAATCTAAAACTAACAGGACTTACGCAACTGGCACCGCAGCGATCGCCATTAAGTAGTATTTTAGTACTAAATGCAACAATTTATGAAATCAGCCCTTTTTCTAATTGTTAACAGTAATTAATCAATTAAAGTTGTTGTTCAAATTTCATGAGAAAATGATTATGGGGTGCTTCGGTAAATTGGTGAGCAATGAGATTTACTAAACTTGATTATTGTCAATACTTACTGAGTAGTCAAATCAACTATACAATGACTAATCTAGCAGAACATTTGGAAAATATTAGTCATGATAAAATAACGAATACCTCGCCCTTTAAGGGCGGGGTTTATCCCTATTACGAATACCTCGCCCTTTAAGGGCTGGGTTTATCCCTATTATCTCAAAAATGAGAAGCTAACTCCTCGTTTACTTTGGGATAATGTCAAAAATTTAATAGTAGTTGATGATGATGCTTATATTATATTTGATGACACAGTTATAGATAAAATATTTTCGGAAGAGATAGAGATAGTACGAAGACAGTATAGTGGTAATGAGCATGGTGTTGTTAAAGGCATAGGAATAGTAAATTGCATATATGTTAATCCTAAAATACTACAATTTTGGGTAATAGATTATCGTGTTTTCAACCCTGAAAATGATGGTTTAAGTAAGGTTGACCACGTAAAAAATATGCTTATAAGCCTTGTATATCAAAGAAATTTGCCTTTCGATACAGTTTTAATGGATACATGGTATGCAGTAAATAAATTAATGCTTTATATCGATAGTTTAGATAAATTTTATTATTGTCCTTTAAAAACAAATCGTTTAGTTGATGATAGTTTTGGTCAAGAAAAATATAAAAATATCAAAAATTTATAATGGGATAATGAAGATTTAAAATATGGTAAGATAATCAAAATTAAAGGGTTTCCTGCTAAGATGAAAGTGAAACTTTTCCGTGTTACTGTCTCTACCGACAGGACGGACTATGTCGCAACTAATGACTTATCTCAAAGTTCTACGGATGTTGCACACTCATGTGTGTAAAATTCGTTGGAAAATAGAGGAGTTTCATCGAGAAATAAAGCAATTGACTGGTATTGAATCATGTCAATGTCGTAAAGTGATGCCTCCGGCACGCTACCGCGAACGCCTTCAAAGAAATCATATTGCTTGTGCTATGCTGGTTTGGCTTCGACTCAAGAATTTAGCTTATAAAACAGGTCAAACGGTTTATCAAATCAAGCATAATTTACTTTCAAATTATTTAACCCCCGCAACTAAAACGTCCAGAGATTTCTATGTCTATAGTATAGTTTTTGGGCGCTTGGTGCGCTTCGCGCACCATTGCTTGTGCCAGTTGCGTAAGTCCTAACTAAGAAAGTGCGTTACGCTGACGATATTAACGTAGGCACATTAAGACTACTAATAATCAACTAAGACTACTAATAATAAAGAAAAGAATGAAAAATTTAGATCCAGTAGATATTGTTGATGAATTACTATGTGATTTTGCTTCCAAGTTAGGTTTGCAGTTAACAGATGATGAGCGTGTTGTAGACTTAATTTCTTGTAGTGGTTGTTCAGGTTGGGGACTCGATACCTACGGTAATCTCAAGGCTGAGTTGATCGAGCCTGAAAATGAAAAGATTGGTTTTTCTGCTGATTTTTATTTAGATGGAGATCCAAATGATGATACATCTATTCTGGGAACCTCTATTTTGGTAAAAGTTCAGGGGGAAGTAGCTAAAGAAGATGAAAACTGGGAAGTATCTGAATACGAAGTAATGAACGTCTATTTCTATCCAGCTGACGAAGATTATCTAGATGAAGAACAACTAGATGCGATACTCTCAAATACTGAGTTTTATCAAACATTCTTGGATGAAATTTCAAGCTTACAGGTGTTGAATAACCTCAGTTTACCAGACTGTAATGTACAAAAGACTCTCAAGAGGCAAATCTATATTGGCGCAATAACGTGTCTTGAAACCTATTTATCTGATGCGTTCATCAATACTGTGTTATCAAATGATAAATATCTTAGATCATTCTTTAAATCATTCAAGGATTTTAAAGAGCAAAAGATTGGGATGCATCAGCTTTTGGAACATGCTGATAATGCAAAAGAAATTGCAAAGAAAGCAAGGTTGGAGGTTATATTTCATAACTTATCTAAAGTTAGCAATATGTACAAAAAAACACTTGATATTTCATTTCCCAGTTTTTCTGATATTGCAAGATATATATCAATCAGACATGATTTGGTACACAGAAATGGAAAGACGAAAGAAGGAAACGAAACTCCTGTTGATGATCAGAATGTAGATACAGTTATAAATGATATTAGAAGTTTCGTAGAGCAGATTGATAAAGCATTAAAGGAAAAAGAAAACTTCAAGCAAATTGATGAGTTAGATAATCCTTTTTTCTGAGATCATATTACCTCTTTTAGCCAGGGAAATTCCTACTGCTTCACCGCTTTCATCGACAACCCAATCCTCCGCAACTTCTGATTCACTTCCATCACCTTTACCTTCACCACCTGTCCCACCTTCACAATTTCCTTGGGATCGGAAACAAACCTATCCGCAAGTTGGGATATATGCACCAACCCATCCTGATGCACGCCAATATCCACAAACGCGCCAAAGTTAGCTACATTTGTCACAATCCCTTCTAATACCATCCCCTCTTTCAAGTCAGAAATTTCCTTAATTCCCTCTTGGAATGTGGCATACTTAAACTCAGCCCTGGGGTCTCTTCCTGGCTTTTCCAATTCACTGAAAATATCCCTTAATGTAGGTTCCCCTACGGTATCGGTGACGTATTTTTTCAAGTCAGCCTTTTTCAACTTAGCGGCGATTTGGGTAATCTCAGTTAACGGGACTTGTAAATCAGATGCGATCGCTTTTACAATTCCGTAACTTTCCGGATGCACTGCGGTATTATCTAATGGGTTATCACCACCACGAATACGGAGAAATCCGGCTGCTAATTCAAAGGCTTTTGGTCCCAATTTGGGCACTTTCAACAGTTGCTTGCGATTTTTGAAGGCTCCATTTTCGTTGCGATATTGGACTATATTATTGGCGACGGTGGAAGTAATGCCAGAGACGAAAGTCAGCAGTTCTTTGGAAGCGGTGTTTAAATCCACCCCCACATAGTTAACGCAACTTTCCACGGTTTCATCTAATTTCTTTTTCAGCAACTTCTGATCTACGTCGTGCTGGTATTGTCCCACGCCGATGGATTTGGGATCAATTTTCACCAATTCTGCCAAAGGATCTTGCAAGCGTCTACCGATACTAATGGCACCACGCACGGTAACATCTAAATCAGGGAATTCTTGGGCGGCGACTTTGCTGGCGGAATATATAGATGCACCGGATTCATTGACAATGACTTTAATGGGCTTGGTTTCCACTGCTTTCAGTACTTCCCCCACAAATTCGTCTGTCTCCCTGGATGCCGTACCATTACCAATGGCTATGAGTTTAATTTTATACTTTTCAATTAAACCTTTCAGGGTTTTTGCAGCTTGAATCCGTTTTTCATTGCCAGAATGGGGAAATATCGCCTGATATTCCAAAAATTTCCCTGTTTCTGCCAAAATTGAAACTTTACAACCAGTACGGAAACCAGGATCAATCGCCATCGTCGGTTTCATCCCCGCAGGTGCAGATAGCAGCAATTCCCGTAAATTGGCTTCAAAGGTTTTGATAGATTCTATATCTGCATACAGTTTCTTCTCAGAAATTACCTCAGTCATCAAAGAATTTTTCATCAAGCGGTTAAATGCATCTTTGAGCATTTCCTGATAAAAACTGCGAATGGGACGCTGTTTAGTGCGAATTTCCTGGGACTCCAGGTAAGAAAGCACCATATCCTCATCAAAATCAATTACAAAACTTAATATCCCTTCCTTCTCACCCCGACACAAAGCTAATAAATTGTGGGGTGCAATATTTCTCACCTTATTTTCATACTCGCGGTACATTTCAAACTTAGTTGTACCTTCGGGATAATCATCTTTGATGCGGGAGACAAATACCCCTTCCTCTAGCAAATACTCCCGTAGATATGCCCTCAACTCAGCTTTCTCCGCCACTTCTTCCGCCAAAATATCAGCAGCACCCTTTAGGGCTGACTCCACAGTCTTGACTCCCTTCTCCGGGGAAACATACTTCCCTGCTTCCCCGTCTAAAGATGCGGATTCACCATTCTTTACATTTAAAGACTTAATAAACTCCGCTAGGGGTTCTAGTCCTTTTTCCCTAGCAATGGTGGCGCGGGTGCGACGCTTGGGACGGTAGGGTAAGTATAAATCCTCCAGTTCCGTCTTTTGCAAACAGGATTGAATTTTCCCTTCTAGCTCATCCGTAAGTTTACCTTGTTCGGCGATCGCTTTTAAAATTACCGCCTTTCTTTCTTCTAGTTCTGTTACATAAGTATATCTATCAGCTAAATTCCGCAATTGGACTTCATCCATTTCCCCTGTCCGTTCCTTACGGTAACGGGCAATAAAGGGAATTGTCGCCCCCTCTTCCAGCAATGAGAGCGCGTTTTGTACTTGAAAGGGTTTCAGGTTCAGTTCAGTTGACAATAGTTGAGGAATGTTAAGCATCTGCGGTGTCACAGTCACAAACAAAGTCGGGCAATAAACAGGTTAAAGATTGGTAATCTTCTGCTAATAATCCTGATTATCTGGAAGTTTCAGGTTAATACAAGATTATGAAATCACTAATAATATTTTGAAAGTGTCAGCTAATGATGATAAGCTGTTAGATCATAAAGTTTACAAATCTAAACTTAAACCTCAGTAAAGTTAAGTCCTTACCTTACTGAGAATATCTCATAAAATATCGTGTCAGCTAGATTTTTTCTGGTTGTAACCTCCATACATATACAAAAATTGTTTGTCAGTCGAGAATTAGAAGATGCCGTTATTTTTTCTTTTACCCCTTTTTACAGCTTTAGTCAGTGGTTACATCTGTAAACGACGTAGTGATGAAATTGGACAACTTGTAGGTGTAGTAGGTGCTATTAGCTTGATTATCAGTTTAGTGTTAGCACCTTGGGAGATTCAGTTGTTGCTGCTTGTGGTTGTGCTTGTTGCTACTCCCAAACTCCTATGGAAAAATGATTCTAGATTGAACTGAGGGATAACAAATCCCCGACTTTATTAATAAGTCGGGGATCTCAACAGTACCACGGAGCAAGCGATAAACCGGAGGCTTGACGCTGCGTGTATGGCTTAATCAATAATTGTGAGACATAAATAATCCCATCGCTTTTAAAACATCCTCTCATAACCCCGACTTTTTGGAAAAGTCGGGGTTCTCTTTGTTTATATTTCAAGTGTGAGAACTAACTTTTTGTCTCCTTAACCAAGTTACTTGATCTTCTTGAGCAAGAGATAATTCATCCCCCAAGGTTTTAATATATATAAATCCTTGACTAATAATTAAATCCCTAATGGGATACCATGAACCTCTGTGTCTAATCAAAAGTTCTAGGGGAATTGCTCTTCCCCTGGCATACTTTCTGTATTTCCACCACATTTGCCATAGTACTACAGATTTTGTACACATTATTTGATATCCTTTGGGAATTTGAAAATACTGAAATGAATAAAAGCCAAAGTTATCTATTTCCCCTGATAGAATAAAGTTATAATTAGCTAAAACTTCATTCATTAATGAAAAATAGGATGAAGTTCCTTTCAACAGAAATTCTCGCTTAATGCTAGTCAAATTTATTTTCAGAATGATACCTTCATTTTTAGCAATCAGCTGATTACTGTCAAATACCGTTTCAGCTCTCAAAATTGAATTTGACAATAAAACTTGTATTCTATTTAAAGAATGTTGTACAAATTCTACAATTAGTTCTTGATCGGTCAACATTTATTTATGGTAAATAATAAGTTTATTGTTTAATCATTTACAGCTTAAATCCGGAATTTTATATACATTCGATTGCAAGTTTATGAAGTATATAATTTAGAATTTGGGTCTAAATGGGAGCAGGTTTTGCTAACAACCGATGTTTGAAGTAGATAAATAGTATTTGACATAACCAAATTAAAGTAGAGTCTCCTGATATTTCCTGGGGTAGTCTCTCTTAACAATTTTCAGAATTCAGAGCTACATTTATATAGTTCCCGGAAAATTTAGAAATATACCAGTGCATCTACTGATTACCAAAATCCTCAAAAAACACAAAGCATGGCTAACCTATGTGCTTTTAGCGACTGTGTTGTGCCTAAGTATTATTTTTAGCCATAGCAGTCCTCCACAGGCTGCACAGTCTGTGGAGAAAAAGACACTAACAATGATTACCTCCCCTGATTATCCACCCTATGAGTATTACGACACCCAGGATGGGGAAAGGAAAATAGTTGGTTTTGATGTTGATATTGCTAAGTATATTACCCAGGAGTTGGGATATAAGCTACAAATTGCCGAGTCAGATTTCAGTGGCTTAATTCCCGCGCTACAAGCAAATCGGGCTGATTTTGCTATGGCTAGTATGAATCCCACCCCGGAGCGCAAGAAAAATGTGGACTTTTCCATTGTCTACTATGAAGGAAAAAATACAATTGTTGCTGCCAAGGGTAGTAATATTAAGCAGATAGAAGATTTGGCAGGGAAAAAGGTAGGGGTACAGTTAGGTACTACCCAAGAACAATATGTGAAAAAAATAGCCACAAAAATTCCGGGTTTACAACTCAAGCAACTCAATAAAGCCCCGGAAATGGTGCAGGAAATTAAATCTAAACGTATTGATGCAGCGATTTTGGGGGATACGGTAGCCCAAGGATTCACCCAGTCCAACCCGGACTTAGAATTTCAGGTACTTCCTTCCCAGGAGCCTGGTGGTGGTTCTGCGATCGCTTTTCCTCAGGGTTCTCCTCTAGTACAATCATTTAATAGGGTTCTGCAAAAAATGCAGGACAATGGGAAACTCCAGGAATTAGCAACTAAGTGGTTTTCCCAGACTATACAACCAGTGCCAGGAAATGAACCAATCAAAGGTGGATTTAATCTAGATTTCAGGCGAATAATTCCAGAAATTCCCTTTATTCTCCAAGGTATTCCTCTATCACTGTTATTTACGGGATTGTCCGTATTTTGCGGGCTAATTTGGGGCACTATCCTTTCTCTATTTAAGATTACAGGAGTTAAACCCCTAGTCTTGATTGCCAATGTTTATACTTCAGTCTTTCGAGGTACGCCCTTATTACTCCAGTTAGCATTGGTTTACTACGCTACACCCCAACTCACAGGCTACGATATTACCGCCTTACAAGCAGGGGTATTTACTTTTACCCTCAACTCCGGAGCTTATATGTCAGAAACTATCCGGGGAGGTATTCAAGCGGTGGATAGGGGACAAGCAGAAGCAGCCATGTCTATGGGTGTTCCCTATGGGTTGATGATGTGGGATATTATCTTACCCCAAGCCTTGAAAAATATTCTCCCCGCTTTGGTGAATGAAACCATTGGCTTATTAAAAGATTCGGCTTTGGTATCTACCCTAGGTGTGGTAGAAATCTTACGCAGTGCCCAAATTGTGGGAGCTAATAAATATATTTACTTTGAGCCGTTGTTATTTGCTGGCTTAATTTACTATGTTTTGGTTATGGGTTTGACCTTTGGGGCATCATCTTTGGAAAGGAGGTTGAGACAAAGTGAGTAATGCAGTTATCCGCACGGAGTTTCTCTGTAAGTCTTTTGGCAATCTACAAGTACTGCAAGATATTTCTACGGAGATTTACCCAGGGGAAGTAGTAGCAATTTTAGGTCCTAGTGGTTCGGGTAAATCCACTTTTCTCCGTTGTTTAAATTTATTGGAACGTCCCACCCAAGGAAAGGTTTATTTTCAGGATAATGAAATTACCCATCCCCAAGTGAATATTGCTCAAGTTCGCCAAAGATTGGTGATGGTATTTCAACACTTTAATCTCTTTCCCCACATGACAACTTTACAAAATGTCACCTATGCCCCCATCAAGGTGAAGGGAGTAGATAAATATGATGCCCAAAAAACTGGACTGGAATTATTGAGTAAAGTTGGTTTAGCAGAAAAAGCCGATGTTTACCCCTCAAAGTTATCTGGAGGACAAAAACAACGGGTAGCAATTGCCCGTGCCTTAGCTATGCAGCCAGAGGTAATTTTGTTTGATGAACCCACCTCCGCTTTAGATCCAGAAATGGTCAAAGATGTGTTGGAGGTGATGAAATCCCTCGCCCAAACAGGAATGACAATGGCAATTGTCACCCACGAAATGGGATTTGCCAGGGAAGTTGCCAGTCGGATTATGTTTTTAGATCAAGGTAGATTGGCAGAAGATGCTACCCCTGGAGAATTTTTTAGTCATCCCCAGTGCGAGCGGGCAAAACAATTTCTGGAAAAGATGTTGTAAATCTGGGAAATTTGGCTGATAAAAAAGCTTAAAGGGTAGGGTTAAAGGCTTCTTGTTCCCTTTCCGCTCTTTGAAATCTACAACAATCTCATAAAAACTCTGAATATCTGATTGAGATTTCAATTTCTGCTACCCTGCGGGAACGCTAAGAGCGAACATCCGAGACTGTCGGCAGCACCTCGTCAGCAGACAGACACGACAGAGCTTGCCGCGTATCGTTCTATATTTATCGCAGCGTTCAAATCTCTATCAATACTGAAATTACATTCACCACAGTGGTATGTTCTTTCGGTTAAAGATAGAGATTCTTTAACGTAGCCGCAATTAGAACAAGTTTTACTACTCGCAAACCACCTATCAATAACAACTAACTTGCTACCATAGAGTTTGCATTTGTATTCAAGTTGTCTACGAAATTCGTAGAATCCCATATCAGCAATAGCTTTAGCTAACTTGTGATTGGCTAGCATACCTGATACATTCAAATCCTCAATACCAATTACAGCGTGGTTCTTGCTTAAACTAGAGGTAAGTTTATGTAATGTATCTTTGCGGATATTAGCTACTCTTGAATGAGCCTTAGCTAGTTTGACAATTGACTTAGCTCGATTATTAGAACCTTTTAACTTCCTACTAACTTCACGTTGAAGTTTAGCCTATCGTTTCTCGGCTTGCCGATAAGATTTAGCACCATCAATTACTTCTGGTGTTGATAAAATAGCTAGATATTTAATACCAAGGTCAACACCTACAACACTGGTATTGTTGTTAGTTAATTCCTCGGTTTCAATCTTGAAACTAATAAACCACCTATCAGCCTGTCTGCTGATAGTTACGTTTTTTATTTTTTCTATTTGAGGTAATCTTTCGTAGGTTTTAATTACTCCTATTACTGGAATTTTAATTTTATGGCTATTAACAATCTTGATTGAGCCATCAAGAGTGAACGAATCATGCTTTCCCTTTTTTTTAAAGTTTGGTATGCCTGATATCTTCTTGAAACATCTATCCCAACCCTCTCTTAGTTGCCTTAATGCATATTGAGGAGCGCATTTACTAACTTCGTAGTACCAAGGTTTATCAACTTTACGAATAGCAACTAACCACTTGTGTAGTTCAATAGCAGTAGGAAACTTTATCTTGTCCTTAGGATTATTTTTATTATGGTCTAGTATCTAGGATTGTTAATGCCAATGCCCAATTATATGCATCACGAGCAGTACCAGCGTGTTTAGCTAATAATACTTTTTGAGTTTTGTTGAGGTTTAGTTGTGTCTTAAATCCTAGAAGTATCATTAGCCTCCAATTTACCTACGACCTGATCGGCTTCTGACTGTAAACCTTCTAATAACGAATACCTCGCCCTTTAAGGGCGGGGTTTATCCCTATAACGAATAACTATTTCAATACCTTGTAACTCACATAATGCAAAAACCAATTCAGAACCAAATCTTAGCAGTCGGTCTTTATGTGTTAGTACAAGTCGCTTCATCTGCTTGCGTAATATTTTTTCTAGCAAGCTTTGAAGTCCTTTTTTGTGGTAGTTCATCCCAGAACCTAAATCTCGGATAACTTCTGACCTCCAACCTTTAGCTGTACAATAAGTCTCAAGCATTGTCTGCTGTCGGTCTAAATCAGATTTGTGATCTGAACTACTCACTCTCGCGTAGCATATGGTTGGCGAATCACCATCACTAAGAGCCAATAGTTTTGTTGCATCGTAGAAGCCTGTAACACCTCTAGTCTTGCGATCTGGTATTAATTCACCAGTTTTCTCCCACTTGCGTAATGTCTCTATGGACACACCTAGTAAGTCGGCTGCTGCTCCAATCTGAATAAATCTGTTTTCCATAATTAGATATTTTCACAGATTTTACAAGATTTGAGTTAACTGTTCTCTACCCCTTTCCCCTTTAACCTAACAATTGTCATATCTACACATAAGATTCATAACGTCGTCATAAATTATCCACTTTTATTCTGGTATCATTACTAATAAGCAAACATTCCGTTTGCTCCTCACACCATAGTTATGCTCTCTTGTGTTTCTAGAAGCAGGGGAGCTTTTTTTACAGAATGACCAAATAGTAATCGGTATCAACTCCCTAGGGCGTGTTTTCAAACCCTTAAACTGTTAGCGCAGCACAAGAGTGCAGGAGGTTAACTGATAACTGAAATGACATTGTCTGAAGAAACTATCCACAGAGCAAGGCAGGGTATTAATTACGCCCGCGATCGCCATATTAATCATATGATTGAAGCAGCATTATTATCGGCAGAAACTGCTGCTGGCAATAGTAATAATGGCAAAATCAGTGGTGAATTACGGCGGATGGTGATGAGGATATTAATCTATACCTTGTTTGATGTGCAAGTTGAGTTTGCTCATCCCATTCCCCAAGAACCAGCAGTAATTGCGGCTAATCATCTCAATCACATCGATCCATTTCTTCTGCTCTGCGAATTACCAGGAAGACCTTTCTACCACATCTTAGGTGATGCTCGTACCCTATACAACAAATGCTGGAAACGCCTGTTTCTCCACTTTGCTCAAGGTGTCATACCCCTAGAAAGAATCTGGAAAGAAGAAATCGCAGTCATGGAAGCTGCAAAAGCAGGAAGAGAAGACTTAACTAACTTAGCAGATGCGATCGGGAAATATGTCACTCAAAGTAATTCTATAGAAATGATGCGACGATTAGACCGCATTGTTCAAAGTATATTTGCCCGTGGAGATGGGATTTTATTATTTCCCGAAGGTAGACTAGGGGATACAGAAGGTCAATTATTTCCCCTCAAACGTGGTGCTGTCATCTATGCGTTACGTTCTGGAGTCCCTATTGTTCCCGTAGCATTAATTGGTACTCAAGATTTATACTTTCGCAAAAAATTAACAATTAGATTCGGCGAACCGTTAATTTTTCCCCAATCTCGCAGACCAAAGGGAAGGGAAGCACAGGCGGTAGCAGATGCACTGCAAACATCACTGACAGATTTATTACCCCAAGACTATCAAGAGCCAGATGAACCCAAACCCCTACGGCAATTCCTCAACCATATGTTTTGGTAACAATAACAACTATAAAGCCGAAAAACTTAAGCATTACTGCTTAAGCTCTGACTAAATTCAATTAGGAAATTCCTAATTTACAAAACTAATGGGTTGGCATACCAATATCTACATTCTTAGTATCTATCTCTACCACCGAAGGATGAACGTCGATTTCCTCCTCTAGATTCTCTAGGTTCTCTGGGTTTAGCCTTATTGACTTTTAGATCCCGTCCCATCCACTCAGCACCATCAAGTGCTTCAATGGCAGCAGTTTCTTCATCTTCACTACTCATTTCTACAAAAGCAAAGCCACGCGGACGACCGGTCTCGCGATCGGTTGGCATTTGGACTCTTTTGATGGAACCATATTCTGCGAAAACAGAATTCAGGTCAGCTTCTGTAACTTCGTAGGAAAGATTACCTATATAAATAGACATGTATTGTCTCCAAAATCATCACAATCATTGGTCTGTAGAGATTTAGATTTCGGAGATAAGTCTTTGAATACCAAAAGGGACAAACCTATCAATACTGAAAACAAACACCGTCGCCGAATTAACTCTCGCAAACCATTATTACACAATATTTAACTATTGGGGTAAAACTTTAGAAACATTTTACAGAATTGAGTATGTTGGGCATCGTAGGTGGTTTTTCGTAGGCTAATACCATTTTGGATTTTAGATTTTAGATTTTAGATTGAAAATCACCTTCCGTGTCTGTGTTCTACAAATCCATCTGTCCCCTTATTTTTGCAAAATGGTATTACAGAATTTAGCGCGAAGCCCACGAGTAGCAAGGTAAATCTTAAAGACAAAGTCTGATAAATCTAATACTAAGTTGCATTCAAAGATAGTACCCAGTCATTGCGACCAAGTCAGCAATCTCATTGACTCGAACTACTATGATAGAACGCAACTTGGTATCACTCCTAACCATAAAAAAGCCCGCCAATCTCCACTGCGGGCTTTTTCAAATTATTCCAGGTTGTAGAATCCAAGCCTGGACTCAATGGTTAATTACCGTTTTGCCAACTTCTTCGCCATCTTCCGCAAACGGATTGACTCAGGAGTAACTTCCACCAATTCATCGGGTCCAATGTACTCTAAAGCACGTTCTAAGCTCATTTCCACTGGTGATTGTAACTGTACCAATTCATCACCAGTAGCAGAACGGTGGTTAGTTAACTGCTTCGTTTTGCAAACATTCAAATCCAAGTCTTGGGGACGGTTGTGTTCGCCAATGATCATACCCTTATAAACTTTTGTACCGGGAGTGATAAAGAATACCCCTCTATTCTCAGCATTCTTGAGAGCATAGAAGGTAGCGACACCTTCTTCAAAAGCAATCAGTACTCCCTTATTACGGGATTCAATGTCACCAATGAGTGGACGATAGTCGAGGAAACTGTGATTCATAATTCCCTCACCCTTAGTCATGCGGATAAACTCTCCACGAAAGCCAATTAAACCTCTGGCGGGAATGACAAATTCTAACTGGGAGCGTCCATTGACACCCACTTGCATATTTTGCATTTCCGCCTTACGTTGTCCGAGACGTTCTATACAACTACCAACGGCATCTTCAGGAACATCAAGTACCAAAAGTTCGTAAGGTTCACATGGTTGTCCATTAACTTCTCGGTAAATTACCTGGGGTTGGGATACTTGGAACTCATAGCCTTCCCGGCGCATGGTTTCAATTAAAATACCCAAGTGTAGTTCCCCACGACCGGATACCAGGAACTTATCAGGAGAATCCGTCTCTTCCAACCGTAGAGCGACATTCGTTTCTAATTCCCGGAACAAGCGATCGCGTACTTGTCTGGATGTAACAAATTTACCCTCTTTCCCGGCAAAGGGGGAATCATTAATCCAGAAGGTCATTTGTAATGTGGGTTCATCCACTTTAATTAGGGGTAAGGCTTGGGGTTCATTGGGACAGGTAATGGTTTCCCCAATATTGGCATCGGCAAACCCAGCTACCGCCACAATATAACCGGCGGAGGCTGATTCCATCTCCACCCGTTGTAAACCTTCAAAGCCCATCAACTTAGTAATTTTGGCTTTGATGATTTCACCCTTTTCATTCACCAACGCCGCTTGCTGTCCAGCGTGGATAGTACCGTTGTGAATCCTACCAATGACAATCCGTCCCAGGTATTCAGAATAATCTAGGGTGGTAACTTGCAATTGCAAAGGCTTCTGAGGATCGCCTACTGGGGGTGGAACATGGCGGAGAATTGCCTCAAACAGGGGTTGCATATCCTTGGGTTCTTCTTCCAAGTCCTCTTTGGCATAACCAGAAAGACCGGAAGCAAATAGGTAAGGAAAATCACATTGGTCATCATCTGCCCCTAGTTCCAAGAACAGATCCAAAACCTTGTCCACTGCACCGTGGGGATCGGCTTGGGGACGGTCAATTTTGTTGACTACAACAATGGGGCGTAGTCCTTTTTCCAGTGCTTTTTTTAACACAAATCTGGTTTGGGGCATGGGACCTTCATTGGCATCCACAATCAGAATGCAACCGTCCACCATACCTAATACCCGTTCCACCTCACCACCAAAGTCGGCGTGTCCGGGGGTATCTACGATATTAATCAGGGTGTCTTGATATTTGACGGCGGTATTCTTAGATAAGATAGTAATTCCCCGCTCCCGTTCTAGAGCGTTAGAATCCATAACGCAATCCGGAACGTCTTCCCCTTCACGGAAAATCCCGGATTGTTTGAGAAGGGCATCAACGAGGGTTGTTTTGCCGTGGTCTACGTGGGCGATAATGGCGACGTTACGGATAGGGAGCGTCATAAGCGCGTTCCAATAGTGCGGTTTATATAACTTTACATTTTTGGCTGTATTTCTTTAACAGAATTTCGGAGTTTTGGATAATTCTGTAAACAAGCCTTAATAATTGTATCTTACTCATTAAGATTAGTGCAGTTTATTTAGAACAAAGGAGGGAAGGAGTTCGGAGTTCGGAGTGATGGAGGGAAGGAGTGATGAATTAAAGACTCCTAACCAATAACCAACAACCAACAACTAACAACTAACAACTAACAACCATCATCACTATTGCAAAAATTCCGCAAAATTGAATATCCGTAGGACACTAGAGAAAGACAACATAAGAGCAAACCTACCTCATAAGTCTTGAGGCGGCGAATGGTGCAAACGGAGAAGGAGGATTTATGCGTGCAGTACTGATGGCAGGGGGTTCGGGAACCAGGTTGCGTCCATTAACTTGCGATTTACCGAAACCGATGGTGCCTATATTAAATAGACCAATTGCGGAGCATATCATTAATCTTCTGAAACGCCATCACATTACAGAAATTGTTGCTACATTACATTATTTACCAGATGCTTTGCGGGATTACTTTCAGGATGGGAAGGATTTCGGCGTACAGATGACTTACTCTGTGGAAGAGGAACAACCCCTAGGAACAGCTGGCTGTGTTAAGAATACTTCAGAGCTTCTCAATCAAACATTTTTAGTAATTAGTGGTGATAGTATTACAGATTTTGACCTGACGGCAGCAATTGAATTTCATAGACAAAAAAAATCAAAAGCAACTTTAATTTTGACCCGGGTTCCCAATCCCATTGATTTTGGGGTGGTAATTACAGATGAGGAACAGCGGATTACCAGATTTTTAGAAAAACCTTCAACTAGTGAAATTTTTTCAGATACGGTAAATACAGGAGCTTATATTTTAGAACCAGAGGTTTTGCAGTATTTGCCAGAAAACACAGAATCAGACTTTTCTAAAGATTTATTTCCTTTACTGCTGGCAAAAGGAGAACCAATGTATGGTTACGTTGCCCAGGGCTACTGGTGCGATGTCGGTCATTTGGATGCCTATCGGGAAGCTCAATATGATGCTTTAGAACAAAAGGTAAAACTGGACTTTCCCTATGCAGAAGTTGCTCCTGGGATATGGGTGGGTCAAAATACTCACATTGCCAATCTGAAAAATATCCAAGCACCGGCAGTTATTGGTGATAATTGTCGCATTGGATCGAGGGTACAAATTGAAGCAGGGACGGTAATTGGTGACAATGTCACCATCGGTGCGGATGCCATCCTGAAGCGACCTATTATTTGGAATGGGGCAATTATTGGGGAAGAAGCTGAACTAGCTGCCTGTGTCATTGCCCGGGGAACCCGTGTCGATCGCCGCTCTCATGTATTAGAAGCTGCTGTGGTTGGTTCGTTATCTACTGTGGGAGAAGAGGCTAAAATTAGCACAGGTGTACGGGTTTGGCCCAGTAAAAAAATTGAGTCCGGTGCCACCCTGAATATTAATTTAATTTGGGGTCACACTGCCCAACGTAATTTATTTGGGCAACGGGGGGTGCAAGGCTTGGCAAATATTGATATTACCCCAGAGTTTGCCGTCAAGTTGGGGGCTGCCTATGGTTCGACTTTAAAACCCGGTTCCCAGGTGAGTGTTTCTCGGGATCAACGCAATGTTTCCCGGATGGTGACGCGATCGCTCATTGCTGGTTTAATGTCTGTGGGGGTGGATGTACAAAATTTAGATGCTACGGCTATCCCCATTTCCCGTACCGTGATTCCTACCATGTCTGTAGTTGGGGGAATTCACGTCCGGGTACATCCCCATCGCCCAGACTACATCTTAATTGAGTTTATGGATGGTAAGGGTATTAATATTTCCAAGGCTCTAGAAAAGAAAATTGAGGGAGCCTATTTTAAAGAAGATATGCGGCGATCGCAAATTCATGAAATTGGTGATGTGGCATACCCAACCCAAGCTGTTGATGCCTATTGCACTGCTTTTGAGCAGCTATTACAAATAGATACCATTCGCAATAGTCGTGCCAAAGTGGTAATTGACTATGTTTATGCCGTATCGGGGGCTGTATTACCACAAATGTTAGACAAGTTTGGCGCAGATGCGGTGGTACTCAATGCTAGCCTGAATAAAACTGCCGTATCTACCATTGAGCGGGAAGATTTATTAAATCAGTTGGGTCATGTGGTGGAAGCACTCAAGGCAACTTTTGGGGTACAAGTATCGGCAAATGGGGAACAACTAATTTTGGTTGATGAATCAGGAATGCCCATCCGTGGGGAAATGCTCACAGCCATGATGGTTGATATGGTACTCACATCTCATCCCCGGGGTTCCGTGGTAGTTCCCGTACACGCCAGCAGCGCAGTGGAACAAATTGCCCGTCGCCATGATGCCAAAGTCATTCGCACCAAAGTCAACCCCACAGCCTTAATGGAAGCCTCCCAGAAAAATCCCAATGTGGTGTTGGGCGGTAGTGGAGAAACTGGCTTTATTTTTCCCCAACTGCACCCAGGATTTGATTCCATGTTCTGTATTGCCAAACTAATCGAAATGTTGACAATCCAAGAGCGATCATTAGTTTCCGCCCGTTCAGAACTGCCCCGGGTAATTTATAAAAGCCATACCATCCGTTGTCCTTGGCGAGTCAAGGGGGCACTTATGCGTTACCTAGTAGACACCCATCCCGTCGAAAACCTAGATTTAAAAGATGGGGTGAAAATCTATCAACCATACAGTGATAATTGGGTATTAGTGCTACCAGATGCTAGCGAGCCAGTAGTTCATTTGTATGCCAATAGTAGCGATCGCGATTGGGTAGAAGAATCATTGCGAGATTATCGTCAAAGGGTACAAGCTTTTGTACTCAGGGAACAGGAGCAGGCTATGGCTGAAGTCTGAGGAGAGGAGTGAAGGAGTGTAGACGCGAAGGGGCTTCTCGTAGACACGCAGTGGCTTCTCGAAGAGTAGAGTAGGAGGGAAGGAGTGATGGATTAGGGGCGGGGTTTCCCCGCCTAGAGTAAAGCCTAAAGAACATCCACAGTTTCTCGGTATATAGAATAACATTATCCTCGTTCCGTGAGGTCAGTCAGAATGGTAATTGATAACTGATAACTGATAACTGATAGGTGATGCTATACAGACGATTTGGACGCACAGAATTACAGATGCCCGTTTTCTCCTGCGGGGGGATGAGATACCAATATAAATGGCAGGATGTACCCCAGTGGGAAGTTCCCTCCGACAACCAGGCAAATCTGGAAGCAACTATTCGCCGTTCGGTTGAACTGGGAATTAATCATATTGAAACCGCTCGCGGTTATGGTAGTTCTGAGATGCAGTTGGGGCAAATTCTACCTCAGCTTCCCCGTGAACAGTTAATTGTACAAACCAAAGTATCTCCCAAGGCAGATGCCAAGGAGTTTGAACGAGAGTTTGCCAAATCCCTAGGATATCTACAGCTTGATTACGTAGATTTACTAGGTTTACACGGTATTAATAATGCTGAAATATTAGAATATTGCATCCGTCCTGGTGGCTGTTTGGATGTTGCCAAAAAACTACAATCCCAAGGCAAGGTGCGATTTATTGGCTTTTCGACTCACGGTGCTACAGACACTATTATCCAAACCATTAATACTAATCAATTTGATTATGTGAACCTGCACTGGTATTACATTAATCAAGATAATTGGGCGGCCATTGAAGCTGCAACTCGCCATGATATGGGGGTATTTATTATTAGCCCTTCAGATAAAGGAGGAAAGCTATATAACCCACCGCAAAAGTTGGTAGAATTGTGCGCTCCCTTAAGCCCTATGGTGTTTAATGACCTATTTTGTCTCAGTCATCCCCAGGTAAATACCCTTAGTTTAGGTGCAGCTAAACCCAGTGACTTTGATCAACACCTGAAAACCTTAGAACTATTGGATGATGCATCAGAAATCTTACCTCCCATTTTGGCACGATTAGAAGCACAAGCGATCGCAACCCTAGGGGAAAATTGGGTAAAAACTTGGCACGTTGGCTTACCCCACTATCACCAGACTCCGGGCAATATAAATATTCCCAGGATTTTATGGTTGAGAAATCTGGCTGTTGCCTATGATTTACTCGACTATGCCAAGATGCGGTACAACCTATTGGGTAATGGGGGTCACTGGTTTCCTGGCGAACAAGCAGGGGAAGTTGATACATTAGATTTACGACAATGTCTTAGCCAAAATCCTCATGCAAACATAATCCCTCATTTACTTAGGGAAACACATGAAATGTTAGCAGGTCAAGAAGTACAGCGTTTATCTGGGAGTTAATTAGACATAGGCGTGGAAATTAAATATGCATCAGTCTCTGCATTCTTTTATACCAGATGTCTATTATGTTTTTGCGATCGCATTATCCCCACAGAAAAAGCATTACATGATCACTACTCTCCAGTGTCAGAATAAAATATTTATACAAACCCCGTAGGGGCGGGGTTTCTCCGCCCCAATCTCAATCCGGCTAATTGTATTAATTATTACCTGTACGGTTATCTTTAATCCGATTGTAATCTGATCGGGGAATTAATTGTTCCCATACCGTATTATCATAATTATTGGGCTTAGGGATACCTTGATTGGTAAATGGAGGGGAATAATTTGTAGATGGTGATGTCACCTTGGGTAATGGCTGAATCGGCATCTGTGACTGGTTCTTCACCCCTGGTTGGATATAACCAGCACTCGATTGCTGTCGGGGAGAATTCAAGTTAATTGCAGGATTGGGTTGGCTATAATTTGTCCTAAATTGCTGGTTCACCGGAATATTGGTCAGGTTGTTATTGGGCTGTTGATTGGTTAATTTAGGTTGGATATAACCTGGATTAAAATTACTGGTATTTGGCTGCTGTTTGATTTGAGGAGGTTGGTTATAACTGGTAACCCTAGGTAAATTGCTTACTCCTGGGGATGGGAATCCAGTATTGTTGTTTGCAGTTTGATTTGGTGGATTGTTAATACCGAAGTTATTTTCTAATTTTGTTGTTAAGGAACTCCTTGGGCTAGACTGGAGTGATTTTTTGATAGCTGTTTGTAATGGGCTAGTAATAGGGATATTTATATTATTGGTATTATTTTTAGTATTTAACCCAACTCCCAGAATAGGCACAGGTGTTGTTACTTGGGGATTGAGATAGTTCCAGGAAAAGGAATTTGCACCCAACAAATTATTCCCAGTTTGTGAATTATTCCCTCTTAAGAGATTTTCTGTCTGTGTCAAAAAGGGATTTTCCGGTTGCACCTGGGGTTGGGGATTCGTTCCTAGGAAACTTGTGTCTAATTTTGTTTGATCTGTAGGATTTTTTTGCTTGTTAATAAACTTGTCCAACCCAATTGTTTTATTACCCTTCTGAGTTTTGGGTATGGTTGTTGTAACTGTGGACAATACATCAGTCTTTGCCCGATTGCGATCATTTAAAATCACTGGCAGGTTATCAATATCAGCCACATCAAACTTATCTGCATCAGAAATTGAATATTCATCTGAATCAGATGAATTTGCTGATTTTTGTTGCCATTTACTCAAAAAATCTGGGTTAGTCCAATATTCATACACTCCCATACCTACCACAGCTAAAAAAATAGCTGTTCCCCAAAAACTAGGTCTGGCTAAATTCCATAACCGGGCTTTGAGATAACGTAAATAAACAGGGGGGTAATGACGGGACATAGGTACAAATAGAAGATTAGAAGTTACTGGAGAATACGTATTGCCCAACTATGGAGAGTTATCTAATTATCCTATCTCGAAAATCCATGACTTGTAATAATTCTAAATTCTAAATTCGCTCATTCCCCTTGGCTGACCCGTTCCCGCTAGGGTAGCGGTTGACACGCCCATAACTGGTAAATACATATAACTCTTTTTACAAGCTTTATAAATAATAGTGGAATTACTGAGGCGATCGCTAATTCATCTGGAATAGGATTTAGTTATTACGCAACTGGATGCAAATCAATACATCTCTTAGGGGATAAGCTTTCTGAAAGCTAGGTCATAGATATTATTATCCATGACATTTCAGATTGCAGATTCCCTGATTTTTATTTTTAAGTGTAATTAAATACTGTTAACTTAAATTTAAAGTAATCCTAAGCCTCAAAGGATACAATGCATTATGAGGGGTGTAACCCTTTATTAGTACATCAATATTCAAGGCAACAGGGAACGGGGAACTCACAAACAGTGAAGGCGGGTGGTGGGGGACTCAAACCCAATGGGGGAAGAGTCAACGGAACAGCCAACAAACTTGTTGAATGTCTGAAACCGGAATCTTAGCGGCAACATATTGACAAACATAATAAAATTAAGAATTATTACACTAATTAGGTTAAAAAATTATGGCTGCAAAAGTAGAAATTTATACTTGGAGTACTTGCTCATTTTGCATGCGTGCCAAACAGTTATTGACGAATAAGGGAGTGGATTTCATAGAATACTGCATTGATGGTGATGAAGTAGCACGGGGAAAAATGGCTGAAAGAGCCAATGGAAAGCGCTCTTTACCACAAATTTTTATCAACGATGCTCATGTTGGTGGTTGTGATGATATTTATGCTTTGGAATACCAAGGTAAGTTGGATGAATTGCTAACCTCTGCAAGTAGTGTGTAGTTGACAGTTGACGGTTGACAGCTTAGGTGTGGGAGCCGCACTTGAGATATTTTCATGGCTTGGTTGTGAGATTTTCTCGTGGGGGACTAGCTTGAAAATGGTTGTTAGTTGTTAGTTGTTAGTTGTTAGTTGATGGTTGACAGCTTAGATGTGGGAGCCGCACTTGAGATATTTTCATCCTTGGTTGTGGTATTTTCTCCTGGGGGAGTAGGGCGTGTTTTCAAACCCAAAATTGGCATAAATTGTAGGTTGGGGAGCCACTCTGTTGCGGTGAAACACTTGCGGTGGACGGGTTCCCCGGCATAAGCAAAGTGTTGCTCGCGAAGCGTATCCGAAGGATTCACCCGAAGGGAGGTTCCCTCCGTTGTAGTCAGTGGCGTTTGAGGAACGAAACCCAACATTCTTCATCAGATTTTTTGGGTTTGGTTTCGTTCTACCCAACCTACGCAATAGTTTGAAAACAGTCCCTAGTGTTCTGTCCCATTAGTTCTGATGGCTAGGGAACAGATCCCCGACTTCTGAATCAATATCCGCACATTGTAGCAATGCCTAGGATAGAAGTCGGGGATCGCTCATGCCCGCGACTCGTCAAAATTAATGGGACAAAGTACTAACTTGAAAGAGGGTGTGGGGTGTAAGAGAAAGAACCCTCTTTCATCATTAGTGGTGAAATTTTTTCATCGGGACTGCCTTATTTCTTAAGAATTAAATCTACTGGTAAGATAAATCTGCCATATATTCAGGGGATAATCTAAAGTTAATAACATTGAAAATTCCTGCAATTGAGGCAGACAGAGTGAAACTGGCTTTTATAATCGATCCCATCCATCGTCTCGATCCATGTCATGATACCAGTGTTGCTTTAATGGAAGCAGCACAGATTTTAGGGCACGAAGTTTGGATAACTCAGGTAAATCAGTTAAGCGTGGTGGAGAGCAAAGCTTGGGCTATCTTAGAACGGGTGCAACTGATACCCATAGAATTAGGGACTAAGGGTTGGGTAGCTGCGAATCCTTGGTATAAATTAAGTGATGCCAGTACTTTCTGTTCTTTGGAAACTATGGATGCCGTATTTATGCGGACAGATCCTCCAGTAACAGTGCCCTATCTCTATGCTACTTATATTTTGGATTACATTGACCAACATAAAACCTTAGTAATCAATAGTCCTAGTGGTATCCGAGCCGCAAATGAAAAAATGTATGCCTTGCAGTTTACGGATGTAATTCCTGAAACTATTGTTACAGCCGACAAAGAAACTATCAGAAAATTTGTCGAACCAAAGGGTTCGGCAATTCTCAAGCCACTGGGACATAAAGCAGGGGAAGGTATTTTAATTTTGTCAGCTGGCGATCGCAATTTCAATTCCATGATTGAACTTAGCACCAGTCAGGGACAGATACCAGTAATGGTGCAAACTTTTATTCCCGAAGCGAAGGAGGGAGACAAGCGGATTATTCTCCTTGATGGTAAACCCATTGGGGCAGTTAATCGTATTTCTGGGGAAGGAGAATTTCGTAATAATATGGCGACTGGTGGTAGTGTTGTGAAAACGGAGATTACTCCCAGAGAACAGGAAATTTGCGCTCAGTTAGCCCCTACTCTTACCAGGGATGGTTTAATTTTTGTGGGGATTGATGTCATAGGTGGGTATTTAACGGAAGTAAATGTTACCAGCCCTACGGGAATTAGGGAAATTGATAGATTAGAAAACACTCATCTTGGTAATCAGGTGATTCAATGGATTGAGCAAGCCAAAAGTTGAGGGGATGCAGGGAATTGCATTATGTTTGCTTAATTAGGGCTTGCTGTTCGCGTAGCGCAGCGTTAGCTGTAAAAGTATTTTGGTGAGGGTAGGGAACTCTTAACAGCTTTACTCGTATTATTGGCAATTTTTTTATGATGCTGTTGGTCAATTAATGATGGGTTTGCTCCCCTACTAAGAGTGTCTCTACCGTTTCCAGGCTCCCGCCTCCAGCCCAGATTTGAGGCTGGAGCCTCAATCCCTGCATTCCTTGCCAGAGGCAAGGAACGAGAAATGAGGGACTAGACCATTCATTAATTAGCCAACAGTATCATTAAGCTTAACTCTTAATTTTTTGTAATAAAGTTGAGAGTATTACTATAAATAAATATAAAATCCAAATTCAATCGGGTAAAGATAATCCTCTCATTTAGCAGTAGGGTTATATTTGCGAGCAGTATGGCATCGTAATCCTTGTAAGAAGATAGTTTCAGCCTTGATTGTCTATGCGATCGCCTTCTCTCATAAATGAGAATATCTCTGAAAAATCATCCGATAGGGATTTTTTTTCAAAAAAAATCATGAAATATCTTTACAAAATGAAACAAAATAGATATAGTAGATTTCAGTAGGCAATCAAACCTACGCAAATACATAACAGCAATCATAAATACAGATGACTACAACCTTACAGAGACGCGAAAGCGCCAACCTGTGGGAACAGTTCTGTGGCTGGATCACCAGCACCGAAAACCGTGTATACATCGGTTGGTTCGGCGTACTGATGATTCCTTGCTTACTAGCTGCTACCACCTGCT
>JASJDS010000193.1 GCA_030065055.1 Calothrix sp. MO_192.B10 | reverse complement strand
AGCAACTGCCGTCAAGTGGCGCAACCCGAAGGGGTTCCCCGGCATAAGCAAAGTGTTGCTCGCGTATCCCTCACGGGACGCTTTGCGCTCAGCGTATCCGTTCGGCTTTGCCGTGCCCGAAGGGCTTAGGATTCACCCGGAGGGAGGTTCCCTCCGTTGTAGTCAGTGGCGTTTGAGGGACGTAGACCCAACATTCTTCGTTCGACTTGTTGGGTTTGGTTTCTTTCTACCCAACCTACGAATGAGTGACTAACTCCTCAAGGGCGCACGCAATGCGCCCCTACTCCGCGCCTCCGCGCCTATTTTCTAGCTAGGATGGGCAGCTACTAGGACGCTGAGTGGCATCAATCGCATAAGTATCATTACTAGAATCTTCGTCGCCATCAACATTTTTCGCGCATAGTAATGTCGTTACCCAATCATCATCCCGTCCAACTTCCCGGTAATACTCATCAGGTTCATCATCTGGTATTCTCACCAGTTTGAAGGCAAATAAATCGGGAGACTGAGAAAGTAACCCCACATCATAACCCCATTGTCTAGCTGGCGCTCTGTAAAAAGGTAGTGTACCGTCACCGGTTTTTGTTGGATATACAACTGTTGAAGTGTTGTTTGTAGCTACAAATGGTCCATTGGCATATTCACTACGACCAATTTGCATAAATGAACCACTAATTCTGGCTTTAATACGCGACTCACCTGGCCCCCAATTTTCCAAAAAGCGGGGGAAGTTATGTAAACCGCCATTGTCTTCTGAAGGTCGAGATGGGGTATCTTTAGTGGCAAGAATTAAATTGAAAGTGCTTTCTACTGCTGTTTGCAGCCAATACTCATGCTTCTCTTTGCCTAACTCATCGGGTTGGGTTGAGTCTGTATCAGTATCGAAAGGTACATCTACTTGTAAAACTGGTTCAAAGCTACCATCTGCTTGAGGCTTGAACCAGGGGATCACGACTGGACTACCGTCTTTGACTGCAAGTCGTGGTTTCTTTGTGTTCAAAGTGGAGACAGGAAATGTGTCTAGCTTACCGTCATCGCCAACTCCATAATAAATAGGTAAATCATCTTGCAACACTAAGTCCCCGTTGTCATCTCTTTGAAAAGCAATTCTTCGAGGATAGCTTGCATATGTACTAGTAGGGTCTTTTGCAACTGAACCTGTTTTGATTGCATTGCTATCCATGTTTTTACCAATAATGCAGCTATCGGCATTACCATTTGCTTTCCAACTGTTACATCCATTTCCATTTATTGAGTTAGCTGTAGTAATTCTCCACTTTTTAGGGTCGCTACATTCAGATTCATTTGTGTCATAGACGCAAACTTCATACATATACTCCCCTATTGGTAGTCGTCGCACAATGGGGGTGACGAAGTTATTTAGATAAGAACTGCCCTGAGTTCCAGATTTAGATGTGTCAAAGTCTTTGGGGAAACCATTACTTTTATACCATTGGGCTTGGGGAACATAAGCATTGGTCTCAATTTCACTTATGTTGTTCAAGTAATCATTAAAGTCATAGTCTCCTTCATCGCGGTAACCTTCTCTAAAATTATCTGAAAGCAGAGTTATTGCATCTGATAGCACCGCTGCGGAACGCCATTCATCACCCGTTCCACAGTTGGGCAACCGGGAATCCCCAGGACGACAAGCAAAGTTGGGATTAAGGTTGTTTGCAGTACGGCTATAAAAGTTATTCCAGTCATCTTCAAGGGTTTCTGTAAACTCTTCTTGAGTGTGTAGGTTAAAGTTACCTTTAATATATACCGGCAAGTTAGAAACTAAAATTAGTCCCTTTTCCGCATCTCGATAATTTTTTTCTCGCCATAGTTTAGAGCCATTAATTAGCATAATGCCATTTGGTCGGCGAGTTGGATCGATTTGAAAATCTACTGGTGCAAGTATTTCCGAGCTATTAGTAGTATCTTTTAGAGCATCATTCCGACTGGCATAAATAATGCCGCTATTGGGTAGCAAATATTCCTGGGTACTTTCTTCTCCTGAGTCTGGAGTACCAATCTTTTTTTGTCTTAGCAAATCCATATCTAGTACCGTAGTACGGATTTCTAGGGGTTGTCTATCTTTTTTCGGTAGATCGTACCTTCTACTATTGGAATTTTGGTGAATTTGCCTAATTTGCCTTGCATCCAAAAAGGCTGTTTCTTTTATCGCTCCATGAGGAATAAGGGAATCGCTTGGAGTTGCGAGGGTACCATCTAAAATTTCTAAAGAACAAAGGGCTGCATGAATTGCAGACTTATCTGATAGAGAAAGAGGATCACTTGCACTTACTTTGTCTAAAGCATTTTTCAGTGGTTCATTTACCCAACGTCCATTATGATCCTTCAATTGTGCTTGATATGCCAGCACTGAATCATATTTACTGTAGTTATCTATGGTTGTTGGTGGTGGATAAACTACACCATTGTTAGATTTGCCATTGGTATCTGCATTGTAGGGCAAACCATTTTGATTCAAAGCTGTGGTGCTATTTGTAGGGTCATAATAACTACTCACACAAGCAATGGGTTTGGGATTGTCTTTGTCGTAATTTTCACTATCGTATTCGTAATCTACACCACTGTAACCTGTAGCTTTGTAGTGATAAACCACCGTAGCTCGCATTCGCAAATATGGTTGATTGGTTGAGGGCTGCGGCACTGTATATGTAATAGTTTCATCATAAAACGGATAAGGTGTAACCGTTCTAGATGTAGCTGAAGGAACTGGTAACATATCAGACCAAGATTTTAACCCATCCGTAGCCGCAGCAGCAGCAGAAAAATCTGCATCACTAATATTACCGGCACCATCATCCTTGCCAGTGGTGGTATAGTCTGGAGGTAAATAAATTCCCGCATCAGTAATCACCCGTAAACCGCCAACGGGATCTTGTGGCGTACTTGGTACTTGGGCGGCTGCTTCTTCCCAATCTCCATCTCTTTTGATGTTACCTAAATCTGCTAGTGATTGAATCTGACTGCGTCGGGTACGTATATTACTAGCATCGGTACTATCAGGAATATTCCAGTAACGACCGGCGATATCTTGTGTATCATCTTTGCTGGAACCAACAAATCCACTCACGTTCCACCATAACTGGGGTAGATTATTACCAAGTGAAATGCGATCGCCTACAGATTGTTCCACACCTTGTAATATCTTTTCCAGTCTGGTTGGTTGGGTGGCACTAGGTAAAAGCTTATTTCCACTAGTATGCAGGTCTAAGTTACTGAAAGTGACGCTAGCACCATCGATAGTCCCAGTCTTACTTCTACCATCACTCGGTAAAAAGGGGAAAACCCATTCATCGGGTGGACGTAGTGTATTGCCACTTCCTTGTAATACATCATTTTCTTTACTACCACCAACCTCGTAATCACCTAAAGCACTGGCAGCATCTAAGTCTCTAACTTCTTGAAAAGGAACGCGACGAGTACGTTTTGTAAAGTAAAGCTCTAACTGTTCTCTACGGCTACTAGTTGCAGAAATACCATCTTGTACCTCTTGCGGATCGGTATTTGCATTATTCGCCATTTGAGCTTCAACTAAACGATCTATCCGGTATCCATAAGCCAAGCTATTATAAGCTACCCTATTAGGCGCGTTAGTTACTGATTTATGGCTTTTAACGTTATGAGTACTATCTTCAGAGGGAGCTAACCCTGTACCTTGAAAGAGGTGTACTAGGGTAGCTTCAGTCTCATCGCTACTTGCTTTAAAGCCAGCCGCAGCTAGATTGCCGCCGACAATAATTTTGCCATTCTCTGCTTCATAAAAACAGGAATTTGGGCTACTAATTTGGTATAACTCGACATTGTTAGAATCACTACCAGTTAAGAAGTTGCTATTGGTAATAATTCGCCCATTGAGTCTGAATTTGGGACCGGGAGTAATTGCTAGATCGTCTTCATAAACCACAGCATTATTAACTAGAGGTAGTTGTACCCGTTCTTGCTGATACTCCAGTGCCGAAAACCCTTTATTACCTTTGTAAGGTTCATGGTTCTCATCAGGTGGATTAGTAATGGGAACATTGGCAGTATAGACATAAAAGCTTTTTTTCAATTTACTACCAATTTTAAACCAGCCAGAATTACCCACCAGAGTTGCACTAGTACCAATTATATCTCCACAACTTCCACTAATATTACCGCCCAACATGGGTATACTTCTTGCTTCTAGAGGATTTCTAGAACGGGTATATACACCATCACTGACATCAGGATTGCTAAAGTAGATGCCGTAGAGTGTATAGGTATCATATTTACCATTGTTATCCGTGTCTACCGGGAACCTCCATGCTGATTTTAGAGTATCACCACTATGAGTTAATTTAAGTTGTTTTTCATCACCAAATGTATACTCATTTATATATGTGTCAAAATGACTTGCTAAGGCCGCATCTGTGGGTGTGGCCCGTGGCAATCTGGAATCTGAAAATAACTTGTTTAATTTAGCTTTAGCACGGTCAAGGGCTGGTGTTGCAGCGTTAAGAACAGCCTGATTAACCCGCACATTTCTGGCATTTTTCGCCCGTTCAAAAGACCTAAATAAAATAGCAGTGGTTAGCAATACTACTACCAAAGATACCATCGCTACTGTAGGAATAATAAAACCGGAATTAACCCAATCGGCTCGTTTGTTAGTAACTAAAAAAGTTCTTAATAGCCAGTTTCTCTGCTCCTTAATATTTGTCGGATACTGGCTAATGTTTTGGTAGATTTTTTGTATTTGCTTAACAACCTGGCGATTCTTAGACATGGGTGTTTTCCTGTTGTCCAGATAACTTAATTATGGGCTGATAAAATATTGTTTTAACTCGCTACGCGAGAAGGAAGAAGGAAGAGGGAAGAAGATAGAATTTCATATTCTTAAAACAAAGTATTTTCCTCTTTCTGACCTTCGAGCTTTTGGGTTTAAAGCTTCGACTTCGCTGTTGCTTGAACATCGATCAGAGTCGAGATGTTAAGTCAAGAGCCAATTTTTTTTTGGTTACCTACATTCAGAAGGGGATTTAAAACCCTTTTGAGTGCCTTCTTTTATCCTCATTATTCCTTTATCTAATATTAATTGAACCTGCCATAATTCAGCGTAGTTCAATATATTTCAATCAAGAGATATATTAGCTAACTAAAAATAATTTAGTCAGTTGAACATAGCTAATTATTCAGGGATAACTTGGGTGAATTAATGATTGAATATGAATTATTTATTTTATAGCCGAGAAATAATAATGTCGCCATAGATAAATTCACCTGGAAATGATGTAAGGTATTTTTCTTCTCTGGGCAACTAAGTAGGTAGGCGTAATTAAATGTAAGACTTAACCTCACTGGCGGGGTACTAAAGAGAGGGGTACCGTCAGGCGAGGTGAGGTTTTATATTTAATTTTGACCCAGTTACTTATGAACTGTATTTATACCAATTGAATCATGAGTGTGAGATATAGATGCCGGAAACTATTGCTGTATCAGCTTTTCCCATCCAAAACCCCAAGTCCAAAATGGTATTAGTTGCTAGGAGAGTAAGCTTATATTACCCATTTGCAACGGAGAATATATCATCTGATAAAAAAATAATACTAAATCCTTAAAAACTTATCCGTATTTATGAGGAGTAGGGTAGGCTGTGTACTTTGATAAAATTTTCATGATTTTTGTTCATGAATTTTTGCTGTCACTCTCGTGCCAAGGCTCTGCCTTGGTAAGTGTGACGCTCGGTTCTACCTCGATTTGGAGGCGGAGCCGAGCGCCCTGCGTTCCTTGACTCTGGCAAGGAACAAGTCTTGTCACAGATGTGGGGTGAACTTTTACTCTGGAAAAAGGCACAAAGTACTAGTATTGCATTTCATTAGTTTTGATGGCTAGGGAACAGATCCCCGACTTCTGAATCAATATCCGCACATTGTAGCAATGCCTAGGATAGAAGTCGGGGATCGCTCGCACCCGCGACTCGTCAAAATTAATGGGACAAAGCCCTAGGGGTAGGGGCGGAGTTTCCCCGCTAGCCGGGAAGGAGGGAAGGAAGGAGTATTAACTGATAACTATTAATTATGTCGTTTTTGATGCCACTGCCATGCATGGGCGATGATATCTTCCAGGGAGGAATACTGGGGCTGCCAGCCTAAGATAGTTGTAGCTTTTTTCGCACTGCCAATCAGTACTGGAGGATCGCCAGGACGGCGATCGCACTCTACAATCTTAATGTCTTTACCTGTAACCTGTTTGGTTGTTTCAATCACTTTTTTGACTGAGAAGCCATGTCCATTACCCAAGTTAAATACCTCGCTGTTTCCACCTTTTAACAGGTATTCCAACCCTAAAACATGGGCATCTGCTAAATCGGTAACATGAATGTAGTCACGAATACAAGTACCATCTGGTGTGGGGTAATCATTGCCAAAAATAGATATGGAGTCCCGTTTCCCTAAGGCTGTGAATATTACCAAGGGGATTAAATGGGTTTCTGGGGTGTGATCCTCTCCTAAGCGTCCCTCAGGGTCGGCTCCAGCGGCATTAAAATAACGGAAACGCACTGATTTTAAGTTATATGCCACATCAAAATCAGCCAAAATCCTCTCTACCATTAATTTAGTTGCACCATAGGGATTAATGGGGTTTTGGGGATGCTCTTCGGTGATGGGAACCACATCCGGTACGCCATAGGTAGCACAGGTGGAAGAAAATACAAACTTATTAATCCCAGCAGCTTGCATTGCTTCTAACAAATTGAGGGTAGCTACCACATTGTTGTTGTAATACTTTGCTGGCTCTTTCACAGATTCTCCTACATAGGCGTAGGCGGAAAAATGCATGACCGCAGTAATATTACGATTTTGAAACAAATTATCTAATAAAGAGCGATCGCTTATATCACCAATAATTAATTCTACTTGTAAAACTTTTTCTACTAAGTCCTGATGTCCATAGACCAAATTATCTAGTACAATCACCTCGTAACCAGCCTGTTTGAGGGCTAAAACTGTATGGGAACCAATATATCCCGCTCCTCCTGTCACCAAAATGGTAGTTTTTGCTGATGACATAAATTTTCCTTGTGATATGAAGACTCATCATTACATTAATTTACTTTCGGGGAATTACGGATCTGGAAAATTACAAAAGATCAACCCAGTTTCAAAAAATTGCTCTAAAATCACTACGACGGTAGTCTTTATGTGTAGGGTGTGAGGAATTTGATGTCAGGTAACAGTAAAATTACATTTTGGCGCTCAAAGAAACTGCCCAAAACCTATAGGCTGTCCGCGCAAGGAGATTTGAGAGTTAATCTATGTTTTTCCTGTTAAGCCGAGTACTACTGTGGTTATTGATTGGTACCATCGCTTTATCTTTGTTCCAGAGATTTTATCCCTCGAGCAATTATGTAGGGCGATTAGTTGTTATTGTTCTATTTGTTGTCTTAGCTCTATCGTTCTTTATTCCCAACGAACCTGCTGTGGTTTCGTTGTGGAATGTGATTTCTTTTCCACTTAAACCCCTAGGAGCATCTATACTGTTTTTAATTTTTGCCGCTCAAAAATTAAAAGACGGGGCAATAGAGAAACCCGGAGGATTCTTGATCGCCTGGGCACTGACAATTTTATTGTTGTCAAGTACACCAGCAGTTGCTTATTTCTTGGTACGATCGCCTGTTGCCATGATGGATAATCAAATTGTCCTCAGTCAAGAACAACAGACTCTATTAGCTTCAAACCCACAAAGTTTTGGGGTATCGGATATGGCAATTCAACCTTATCTATTACAAACTCCACAAAGGATTGCTCGAAGGGGTTTACGTCTAGAAGACTTTGTTCCCAATGCCCAAACCCTAGCATTAACAACCAGAGTATGGGACAGTTATCTTAGCCAAATTTACTTTTTCCTACGCGGTCGTTCTTGAAGGGGTGAATCAAGCAAACAAAATGCCCAGTAGCTACTTCCTGGTAGCTGGGCTAAATTGAGTTTCTCATGGGGATGTGAAAAAATTATCTTTGCCCTGATTGGAGTATGGAAACCTACAAACCTTGGTATGGGAACAAAAAGAAGGCTGGCTAAACTAGGTAGTTATTTACGCCCCCATTGGCGAGAAGCAGCCCTGGGTATTATTGCTTTGTTAACTGTCAATGGATTAGGGGTTTATATACCCCTATTAATCCGTTCGGCAGTTGACAAGCTATCAGTAAATTTTACCTATGGAGATATATTACGTTATGTAACACTGATTGTGCTGCTGACTTCAGCAATGTGGTTAATTCGCATGGCTTCCCGGATCTGGATTTTTGGTGTGGGAAGACAGGTGGAGTTTGAGTTAAAACAGCAGATTTTTCAGCATTTACTCAAGTTAGAGCCTGCTTATTTTGCCACCCACCCTGCTGGGGATTTGATTAGTAGAGCCACTAGCGATGTGGATAATATCCGCAGGTTGGTGGGTTTTGCGGTGTTGAGTTTGGCAAATACGGTGTTTGCCTATGCTCTGACATTACCAGCGATGCTTTCCATTAGTTGGGATTTGACCTTAGCATCTTTGGCGGTATATCCGTTGATGTTTCTTTTAGTACATCTGTTTAGCGATCGCCTACGTAATGAGCAATCCCAGGTTCAAGAAAATATCTCTGAGATTAGTCAACTCATCCAGGAAGATATTAGTGGCATCGCCCTAATTAAGATTTATGCTCAAGAAGAGAATGAGCGGCGGGCATTTGCTGGTAAAAATCAGCAATTATTCCAGGCGAATCTCCAACTAGCTAAAAGCCGTAACACCCTATTCCCCTTGGTTGGAGGATTGGCTAACGTTAGCTCCTTAATCATTATTTGGTTGGGAGCAACCCGAATTGCAGCAGGAAGTCTGGCAATTGGTGATTTTGTTGCCCTACTAATTTTTGTGGAGCGGTTGGTATTTCCCACAGCATTGTTAGGATTTACCATTACAGCATACCAAAGGGGTGAGGTGAGTATTGATCGTGTAGAAAGTATTCTCAATAATCAACCAAAAATTAAGGATGCTGAGAATACTATCTCTTTAGCAGCAGCACAGGTAAAAGGGGAAATTACAGCCAAAAATTTGAGTTATACTTACCCTGGTTCCACAACTGTCGCCCTGGAAAATATCAACTTTACCATTAACCCAGGGGAAATTGTAGCGATTGTGGGAGCCATTGGTGCGGGTAAATCTACCTTGGCAAATGCTTTACCGAGGTTGCTAGATATTCAGTCAGGACAACTATTCTTAGATGGGGTAGACATCACCAAAATTAGCTTAACAGATTTACGGGGTGCGATCGCTTATGTACCTCAAGATAGTTTTCTGTTTAGTACCACCATTAAAAATAATATTCGCTACGGGGATCCAGTGAGCGAACAATTAGAAATAGAGAACGTCGCCAAGCAGGCACAGATACATTCTGAGATTATCAATTTTTCCCGGCAATATGAAACCATCGTTGGGGAACGGGGAATTACCCTCTCTGGCGGGCAAAGACAGCGTACATCCCTCGCTAGGGCAATGCTGATAGATGCTCCAGTATTAATCCTAGATGATGCCCTTTCCAGTGTTGATAATCAAACCGCTACGGCTATCCTCAGAAATTTATCTGGAGGGAAGCAACGTAAGACAGTAATTTTTATTACTCACCAACTTTCAGCAGCAGCTACCGCAGATCGCATTTTTGTGATGGATAAGGGCGAAATTGTGCAGATAGGTACGCAAATAGAACTGCTGCAACAACCAGGATTGTATAGAACTTTGTGGAGCCAGCATAAAGTTGAGGAATTGTTACACTAGGCAGGGGAAGAGGAGGGAAGGAGTGAGGGAGTGAGGGAGTGAGGGAGTGAGGGAGTGAGGGAGTGAAACAGTAGGGGCACGGCATCCACAATCTCTCGGTATATGCAATTATATTAAACACGCCGTGCCCATGAGTGAGGGAGTGAAACAGTAGGGGCACGGCATCCACAATCTCTCGGTATATGCAATTATATTAAACACGCCGTGCCCATGAGTGAAGCAGGGAAGGAGTGTAGACACATAAAGCCTAGGGCATAGCTGAGTCATAGCCCGCGCTTTCAGGGCTAAGAGACATTATGAATTACGAATTATGAATTATTTAGCCAAATATCAACAATATCCAGCATTTTTTTCCTGCTAATAGCTGCGATCGATTTTTGACCTCTTTTGATTTTCACCCTGCTGACTACATCGTTGAGGGATTGAAATCTCTGCTTATTTCTTTCTGTAACTACGGCATCTGATATTTGAGTAGGTTGTTTGATGCCGGTAATTTTTAATTTGGATGCAAGTTGAGATGGATCTAAATTATTAAACAATTCTAATACTTCTGCTTGATTTGCCAGTTGCTTTTGTAAATCTTTAATTTCATCTTCTAATTTAACCTTTGCTGTAGCTGTTTCTAGTAACTGATGAGTTATTTTGTCAAAGCGCGATTCAAATTCTTTGAGAAAATTGTTGAGAATATCTTCTGTAATAACAGTATTTTTGACAGTAGTTGAATTATTATTTCTAAATAATTTAATTTGCTGTATTAATAATTCCTCGTTATCTTCCTCAATCACAAAAACACCAATCATTTCACCTTTTTTGGGGTCTATTTCCCTAGCTCTAGCAGCAGCATAATATGCAAATGCTCCATCGGCAACTTCGTAAGATTTGAGACTTGTACGTCGAACAACTATGGGATTAATAACTCCTTCAGTTGCTAAAATCAACTGAGCAGCTTGTTCTATCTCCTCATCTGCAAATAGGGAGCGGGGAGATTTACAAGTAATTTTCTTGACTGCTACCAGTGAAGTTAACAATTTCATCCAGCCATTCCTATTTTCTTCAATACTTCTTTTGCTAGTAGTTCAAACTCTTGTGCAGAAAAAGAATTAGGTTTAAAATCAAGCACAGAAACCGGAGCAGCAACTTCCATATTGCCAACTTCTATGGTTTTTTCCCCACACTTTGCTAAATCATCTCTTTCGTAAATTACAGTATTGAAAACGTCAATACCATACCTTTCGGAAACCTTGCGAATGCGGTTTTTTAATGTTGAATTGATAAACTTGGCATTGGTAGATATTTTACAGGGAACTACACCAAGTATTTCCAGAGGCTCTTTCCTAATTTGTTTTCTAAAAGCATTTACAGCTTTAGTAAAATCCTTAACGTTGATTAACCCTTGGTTAGCAAAAGGCTTTAAATCTGATGGTACGAGTAAATAATCTGCTGCTATTAAAGCAATTCTGGCATAAAAGTTTAAAGAAGGTGGAGTATCAAGAAGTACCACATCATAATTTTCTTGAACTTCTTCCAATTTTTCTATGAGTATGAGTCGGCTATAATCTAAAGCATTTAAATCTGTTTCATGGTTCATTAAATCGATGTGGGAAGGAACCACATCGATTTCTGGATCGCAAAAATTAGACTTTCTGGCTACTTCGGAAATAGAATAAAAATCCTCTGACTGTAAAACATGAAGAATATTCGATTCTCTAATATCATCAAATTCTTCATCATCAAATTTGACCAAACCAGTGGCAAATGTGGTGTTAGCTTGACTGTCAAGGTCGATAACTAAAACTTTTTTCCCTTTTTTGCTAATCGCAGCAGCTAAATTAACTACTGTTGTAGTTTTACCAACACCACCTTTATTATGGTAGACTGCAATTATTTTCATTATATGTTGCCCTTGGTTTCATAAATATTTGGAGATACTGATTGAGTTGGGTGTTGAGAATTTAAAACTCCTGAGTTTTTTATACCGGAATTATCTTTGAGTTTGTCTCTACCGATTAAATCTTTGATTTCATCTATTTTGACATGACATCTAGCTCTTTCCCCAAACAATAAATCCTAACTTCTTTCCCATTTGTAAGCAAACCATATTCAACATTCAAGCTGGTTAAATACTCCCTCAGTTGGTAAAGGGAGCATCCCAATTTTTGGAAAAGCCCTCACCTCTTAGCCCGGAGGCTACACGGACAAAGTCCACCTGCGTGGACTAAAAACTCTTATAGCCCATGTAGATGTCTACCCTGCACCGAAGCCCTAGCCTGCGGCAAGCCGCTGCGCGTCTACGGGTATCTCCTCCGGAGAGGCTATGCCAACGCAGTCGCTCATGGGGGAAACCAACGCCAGTCGTCTGCGGCGGTCAACCCCTACTCTGCGAGAAGCCGCTCCGCGTCTACGGGTTGCGCCACTTGACGGCAGTTGACGGCAGTTGACGGCAGTTGACGGCAGTTGACGGCAGTTGCTTTATGCCGGGGAACCCTTTCGGCAGTTACTCCACTTGGGGAGACCCCAAGTGGAGTACTGCCTCACCACCGCACTGCCTCCTTTATGCCGGGGCTCGCGCAGCGTATCCGCAGGATTCACCCTTTCGGCAGTTACTCCACTTGGGCAGACCCCAAGTGGAGTACTGCCTCACCACCGCAAGTGTTTCACCGCAACGGAGTCGCTCTCCAACCTACAATTGATAATAATTTTGGGTTTGAAAACAGTTCCTAGCTCCCCCATAACTAATAACTGATAATTGAAATGACAGTCCACATTTTTGGTATCCGCCATCACGGTCCCGGTTCAGCCTGTAGTCTGCGCCAAGCTCTGGAACAACTCCAACCAGATACCATTCTGGTTGAGGGACCTCCGGATGCAGAGGCTGTGTTACCTTTGTTAACTTCAGCCGCAATGCAGCCACCAGTGGCATTGTTAATTTACATTCCCTCACGCCCCCATTATTGTGTTTATTATCCTTTTGCTATTTTCTCTCCAGAATGGCAAGCTTTGGATTATGGTCTAACCCATAATATCCCGGTGCGGTTTATGGATTTGCCCCAAACCCATCGGTTAGCAATGGCATCACAAGATAGGGAACAATCCGAGATTGATCAGGATTTTGAGGATACACCACACACAGATCCCCTACTTTCCTTAGCACAAGTGGCTGGTTACAGCGATACCGAACGTTGGTGGGAACATTTGGTAGAACAGCGTGGGGACAGCGTGGATTTGTTCGCTGCAATTTTGGAAGTGATGACGGAAGTACGCCAAGGCATCCCACCACGGAAAAATCCCATTGAGGCACAACGGGAAGCATATATGCGGAAAACCATTCGCAGTGCCCAAAAAGCAGGTGCATCAACAATTGCTGTGGTTTGTGGTGCTTGGCACGCTCCCGCCTTGAAGGATATGCCTCCAGTTAAAGAAGATACGGCGTTACTGAAGGGACTGCCAAAAACAAAAGTAGAGGCAACTTGGATACCGTGGACTTACGGACGACTTGCGTCTAAAAGTGGCTATGGTGCGGGGATAGAATCCCCTGGTTGGTATCATCACCTGTGGGAAGTCCAATCTGCCGAGAATCTGCACTCCTCCATTAGTATTCGCTGGATGACGCGGGTAGCGCAGTTGTTGCGAGAACAGGATTTAGATGCTTCTTCAGCCCATGTGATTGAAGCGGTACGGTTAGCAGAATCTTTGGCGGCATTGCGCGATCGCCCTTTGCCCGGTTTGCCGGAATTAAATGAAGCTACCCAAACGGTCATGTGTTTCGGTCGGGATTTAGGGATGGAGCTAATCCATGACAAACTAATTGTGGGGGAACGTTTGGGTCAAGTGCCTCCAGATACACCAATGTTGCCCTTACAACAAGATTTAATGCGGCAACAAAAGCGGTTGCGGATGGCGGCAGATGCCATAGAAAAGATACTAGATTTGGATTTGCGTCAGAAAAATGATTTAGAGCGATCGCATTTATTACATCGGCTGAATATTTTAGATATTCCTTGGGGACAACTGCAACAAACTGGAGGGAAAAAGGGTACTTTTCACGAAATATGGCGATTGCAATGGCAGCCAGAATTGGCAGTAAATCTAATTGAAGCAGGCATTTGGGGTAATCGGGTAGAAGATGCAGCAATTCACAAGGCTAGCGATATGGCACAGCAAGCCACAGAATTACCTGTCCTTACTGCTCTGTTAAATCAGGTGATTTTGTCCGATTTACCCGATGCAGTGGCCCATGTCATGTCCCAGTTGGAAAATGTGGCGGCCCTAGCCAGTGATGTGACCCATTTAATGGCAGCATTACCACCCCTAGCCAACGTCACCCGCTATGGCAATGTGCGGCAAACCGATACGGCAATGGTAAGCCATGTAGTGGATGGGTTGGTCACCCGGATTTGTATTGGATTGCCCAGTGCTTGCGCTTCCTTAGATGACGATGCCGCCGGGGCAATGTATGAAAATATCATGATGGTTAATGGTGCGATCGCTTTGCTATCTAACCCAGAACATTTACTATTGTGGCAGCAAGCATTAGCCCAAATTAGCGATCGCCAAACCATACATAACTTAATTGTTGGTCGCTGTTGTCGTTTATTACTGGATGCAGGTGTGTTTGATATTGAAGAAACTGCACGGCGCATGGAATTTGCCCTTTCCACCGCTAGCGAACCACCCCAAGCCGCAGCTTGGATTGAAGGATTTTTAAAGGGTAGTGGTTTATTACTTCTACACGATGAAATTCTCTGGCAAGTCCTAGATGATTGGGTAACGGGATTATCACCAGATTCCTTTATCGCTTTACTACCATTGCTCAGACGCACCTTTACCACTTTTTCCTCCGCAGAAAGGCGACAAATGGGGGAAAAAGTCAAGCGGGGCAATAGCAGTAATGTTAAATCTATAACTATAGATACTAGTGAATTTGATGAAGATAATGCTGTGGTTGTTTTACCCACCATTGCCCAGTTATTAGGAATTTAGAATTTAGAATTTAGAATTTAGAATTTAGAATTTAGAATTAAATCCCCTAGCTATGAATGGAAGAAGCAAGTCAAATCTTCCTCCCTTCTGCATTCTGCATTCTACATTCTGCATTCTACATTCTGCCCCCTGTCTTTCTTAAGAAATAGCGATCGCATTTCCACCATTAAATTTTGGGAAATGAATGTTAGAACTATGTGACATACTCCCAGACTTACAGCAAGCTGTAAGTCTGGGCTTCTCAGCGACTCCCGGTATCCCGTCGGACATTAACTGTTCGCGCAGCGTCTCCGAAGGAGATACTTTGTTTAAAGTCTACGAGATGCCCCTCCGCAGACTTGAACAATACAAAAAAATGTTCAACCCCTTTGTACTGTCAGAGTTTTACCTACCCACAGTGGCGACACAAAAAGTGTCTATTTCTGGGTAGAACCCCATACTCTGAGTTGTCAAGGTTCTGCAAAGAGATGACCAGCATTTTCGGCTTTGCCATCTAGTATCATTGTAATGCAATTATCATTATAGTGCAAATGGTAAAAGTAAATTTAAATGTTCGCGTAGAAAAATCAGAGATGGAAATACTAGAAAACTATGCCCAACAAACGGGAAGAACCAAAACAGATATTATTCGTGAATACATTAGGAGTTTGGCGATTCGTCGCCCACCCCATCACCCATCTGATTGAAATCAAATATCGCTCACCGCCCTCATCTCCTCACCGCCCAAAAATTCATCTCATCGCCTCCCGTTCCGGGTAGGCGAGAGGCTTCTTTTTGATTTAGCTAAAAATGACCGGATGAACTAATGGCTAATGCGTAAACAGAAATCATGGTATACAGCTTTTAACCAAGACCATCACCCTGGATTTTGCAGCTTGCAGATATCTGATGTCTGCTAGTTTGCATAGTATATAATGCAACCGAATAAATCCTTTGTACCTAAGGAACCCAAATACTCAAATAATGGTCATTCGGTACATCTTTACAGGGTTTGTACAGCTCCAGAGCTGTCAGTGATACAGATTACAACATAACTTAATTCATTAGTCTTCAGTACTTCAGCAATGGGAATCAAAATGACACGTCAGGGATTTGGAATTCAGCAAGGCAAAAACTTCCGCTTGTTCTCCGCAGGACTTTCCGCTTTATTTCTTGTTTCTGGTGGAGCAATGCTACTACCTACCCCGGTGAATGCCAACCAAAAAGCGATCGCTAAGATGTTAATGGCGCAGGTTCCAGCAACTGGAACGGTAATTTATGTCAATCCAGAAATAGGTTCAGACAGCGATGGTGCTGGAACAACAGCCCAAGCACCTTATAAAACCATCTCTTTTGCCCTTTCCAAAGCTCAATCTGGTACAACCGTTCAATTAGCACCTGGAAACTATAGCGCGGAGACTGGCGAGCAGTTTCCCCTTGATGTAAAAAGTGGTATTACCCTCAGGGGAGATGATAGCACTAAGGGGCAAGCAACGGTAATTAACGGTAGTGGAACTTATATTAGCCGCACCTTTGCCAGACAAAATATCACCATCCTTGCCCAAAATAATAGTGTTATCAGTGGCGTTACTGTTACAAACCCTGCAAGTCGCGGTACTGCTGTATGGGTAGAATCAACTAATCCTACTATTCAAAACAGTACATTTATTAATAGTTTGAGAGAAGGGGTATTTGTTACCGGTACAGGTAATCCTACAATTGAAAACAACATTTTTTCCGGAAATAAGGGTAATGGGGTTTCCATTGCTAAAGATGCTAAAGGTTTAGTTCGTAACAATTTATTTCAGAGTACCGGTTTTGGTTTGGCTATTGGTGGCACTTCCACACCTCGTCTAGAAGGAAACCAGATTGTTGAGAATACAGACGGTATTTTTATCTCTAATTCTGCCAAGCCTGTTTTACGTAAGAATGTGATCCAAAATAATACCCGTGATGGTATTGTTGTAATTTCCCAAGGTTTACCCGATTTGGGAACCAATGGAGATCCCGGTGAGAATTTGATTACCAACAACAAGCGCCATGACCTCAATAATGCTACCAGCAACGTAATTGTGGCTATTGGTAATAGCATTAATAATTTCCAAGGTTCAGTAGAGTATGTTGCTTCTGAGGTAGACGCACCTCCTGGAACACCTGTTGCATTCAAAGACGTACCAGTTAGCCATTGGGCAAAAAATTACATTCAAGCTTTATCTGCTAAAGGTGTAATTGCAGGTTTCCCCGATGGTACTTTCAAACCCAATGATAGAGTTACCCGCGCCCAATTTGCAGCTATCATCAACAAGGCATTTGCACCAGGAGCCAAGCGAGCAGCCATTAACTTTAATGATGTCAGGAGCAACTACTGGGGATACCAAGCTATTCGTACTGCTTCCAGTGGTGGTTTCCTCTCTGGATATCCCAACAACACCTTTAAACCAGAACAGCAAATTCCTCGGGTACAGGTACTAGTTTCCTTAGCCAATGGTTTAGAATTAACCGCACCCAATCAAAATTCCCTATCTTTTTACAACGATGCTTCCCAAATTCCTAATTGGGCTAAAGACTCGGTGTCAGCAGCGACTGTCAAGCAAGTTGTGGTTAACTACCCCACCGTTAAGCAATTAAAGCCCAACAATCAAGCCACCAGAGCAGAAGTAGCGGCTTTTGTTTACCAAGCTATGGTGAATGCTGGACGCGCGGAAGCAATTCCTTCTGCATATGTGGTTAAAGTTCCTGGTACTGGAGCGGCTGCCTCCCTTCAAGATTAAGGAACTGTCAAAATTAAAGGCTAAGGGTATGAAACTGTAACTTAATTCCTACTCACTTCTACCCATTGCTACTCATTTTTGGGTAGATCCCAAATAAGCTGATCGACAAATTCTCTAAGCCGTTCTTGCCAGTTGAGGACGGCTTTAAGTTTTTCTTTTTGTCCTAATCTTCCTTTGAATAGGTGTTATTTTTTTGTTCATCTGAAGTTTCCCTATAAACAATAAGGTAATACCATTTTGAAAAAAGAATGGGACAGATGGGTAGGGGCACGGCATCAGCAAGATAATTGTATACACCAAAATATTGTGGATGCCGTGCCCTTACGAATGTATGTGTCGCAAACATTATTTGAATTGGTATAAAATGCGATCGCATTATCTACCAACGTCTCTACACCCGGATTCATCCTTCAAATCAGCAACGCCAATTTTACGTTCCTATATTTTGAGGAGGTAAGACATTCTCTGGAAATTGCCCCTGAACATTTCCTGGTGGGTCATAATTGCAGACTACAAACACCTTTCCATCTGCGGATTTAGCTTTCCCACAACCTAGCTTCGTGCTATTTTTCCAAACAACCTGGGTGAAGTGTCCTGTCTGAGAGGAAAACCCTGGTTGGTTGTAGTTGTAGTACTGTTCCTCGTCATACCAAGCTTGTACAGGAACCTCACCATTAACATCAAAACCAGGTTGTGAACTCCAAGCATAATAGATGTTTTCTCCATATGGATTATTGGGTCGATGTTCCATGACTCCTTTATTTGCCAAATGTTCTGCCCATTCTTGGGCGAGGTTATTCAGTTCACTATCCTCACCTAAAGCAGGAGAACCATGAGTTTGTCGTAAGGTATTGTGTCTTGACAGAGCTTCCTGACGGAAAGTTGACAAATCGGTTGGTTGTGCAAAGACATGGATATTCGCGCTAGTTCCAACTGCGATTGCACTTGTCAGTCCAGCTATTCCCAAAATCGTTGCTTGCCATGATTTCATTAATATTCTCCTTCAGATTGCTCTAATTTTGCCCTGAAATCAGGATGCACCCTGAGAGTTTTTATGAATTGCACTTTTCCTAGGATAATCAATATTTCAGAATGTGGGAAAATTTCTGCACTGATTACTTTTTTCTCTAGTCAGACCAATAATGCGATCGCTTGACTATCACTACATTCTCTATGTTTGTACTGAATTTGAGAAGTGACTAATTCCTCAAGGGCGCACGCAATGCGCCCCTACAAACTTTGCACCCCACGAGAAAATCCCACAACCTGCCCATGAAAATAATTCCCTCACTCTGGGCGGGGAAACCCCGCCCCTACTCCAAACTCCGAACTCCGAACTCCGAACTCCGAACTCCCTCCTTCTCCTAACTTCTAACCGTAGTGCTATAATTGGGCGATCGCACTATCAATTAACTCTACACCCTGCTGTACGGTTTCAATCAAGCTCAGTTGTCCCCGCAAGTCGGCCGCACCGACAAAACCTTTGGCATACCAAGTCATATGCTTGCGTGCTTGTTGTATACCGCGCTTTCCTTTATATTCATATAAAGCCTGCAAATGCTCTTTGGCACATTCTAGTCTTTGTATGGGTGTTGGTGGTGGCAATATTTCCCCAGTTCTGAGAAAATAATCAATTTCTCCGACCAAAAACGGATAACCCAAAGTGCCGCGAGAACACATCACCCCATCTGCACCAGTTATTTGCAAACATTGAATGGCTGATTCCACAGAAAAAATGTCGCCATTGGCAATTACAGGAATATCTAATACTTCTTTTACCCGAGCAATCCATTGCCAACGGGCGTTACCATTGTAACCTTGGGCGCGGGTGCGTCCGTGGACTGTTATCATTTGTGCCCCTGCATCCTGCATCATTTTGGCAAAGTCGAGGATAGTAATTTCCTCATCATTCCAACCAATACGAGTTTTAACTGTTACAGGTATATCGACAGCATTAACTACTTCTGTAACAATTGCTTTGGCTACTTCCGGTTGTCGCAACAGGGAAGAACCCCCACCTTTTTTAGTAATTTTATTTACCGGACATCCCATATTTATATCAATGGTATCCGCCCCTTCCCCAACTGCTTTTTGGGCGGCTTCTGCTAAAAAATCTGGACGACAATCAAATAACTGAATACTAATTGGTCGTTCGTTAGGATCTACCTCCATAATCTTTGGTAGTTCTTTGACATGGTGCAGTTCTGTGGCACTTACCATTTCTGTATACATCATAGAATCTGGCGCGTAGCGACGCACTAAGCGGCGAAATACTAAGTCCGTGACACCGGATAGGGGAGATTGCAAAACCCTACTTTTGATTTCCACCGAGCCAATTTTCAGAGGTGTGGCAAGTCGAGATTGAAGGTTAGGAGATAGGGTGATCATGGCGAATGGCGAAATAAAAATAAGGCAAGTAATAGGATTGTGTTCGATAAACACTTTGGAAAAGCGATCGCTCTCCCACCAACTACTTTTAACCACACCCATGTAGACATGGTTGAAGATTATGGTTCTTCTATCATATAAATAAATAAATAATATTGAATTTAAAATTGGCACTAAACTATATTAGAAATAGATTCAAATATTTTTTATTGATATTTAACTATATTAAAAATAGATTCATATCAATTCAATTATATGTAAAGTTTGCAGCAAATAGATTTCATAGAGACGTTGCACTGCAACGTCTCTACAATTAGTAGAGATTACATACCTATACAGAAAGTGTATCAAAACTTTTGATTTCGCCTCTTTATTTACATTTCCAAGAACTATATTATTTTAAGTCAAAGCTAAGACATATCAATCTATTGATAAGTTTTTGTTCAACCAAAATTAGCTAAAGTCTAATACCTCAGAGCTTTTTCCGATCAATTGAGAAAACTTATCTAAATAATTGGAGGGCATAATGCTAACTCAATTGCGATCGCAATTCCACGAGATACCTTCTACTTATTATCAACTTTCTGCAAGAGAGGTTATTAAATACTTCCACAGCGACTCAGAGGAGGGATTATCCCCAGAAGAAGTCGCCAGTCGTTATGAAAAGTATGGCTGGAATGAACTGCAATTTCAACCAGATAAACCAGCTTGGCTGAGATTTCTGTTGCAATTTCATCAACCTTTACTCTACATTCTGTTGGTAGCAGGTGCGATCAAAGCAATTTTAGGTTCCTGGACTCATGCCGGTGTGATTTGGGGCGTTACGGTAATTAATGCGACGATTGGTTATGTGCAGGAGGCACAGGCAGAAGGAGCGATCGCTTCTTTGGCGAAAACTGTCACTACAGAAGTAACTGTACTAAGAGAAGGGCAATCGCTGCGGATTCCTTCACGGGACTTAGTTCCTGGAGATCTAGTTTTACTGGCATCGGGGGACAAAGTTCCCGCAGATTTGAGGCTCTTGAAGGTTCGTAATTTGCAGGTGGATGAGTCGGCTCTGACAGGGGAATCAGTACCAGTAGATAAATTGATACAACCTTTACCACCAGATACACCCCTGGCAGAAAGAACGAACATGGCTTATGCAGGGAGTTTTGTCACTTTTGGACAGGGTACAGGTATTGTTGTTGCCACAGCAAATGATACTGAAGTGGGACAAATTTCTCAAGCGATGGAAAATCGAGTTAGTCTCACTACGCCCTTAACTCGGAAGTTTGCCAAATTTAGCCGTACTTTACTCTATGCAGTTTTAACTTTAGCAGCCCTGACTTTTGCCATTGGCTTGGGACAAGGTGAATCTTGGCTGTATATGTTTGAAGCTACTGTGGCATTGGCAATTAGTGCCATTCCTGAAGGGCTACCCGCAGTAGTTACCATTACCCTAGCTATCGGAGTCAACCGCATGGCACGTCGTCATGCCATTATTCGTAAATTACCAGCAGTTGAAGCTTTGGGGAGTGCCACCGTTATCTGTTCGGATAAAACGGGAACCCTCACAGAAAACCAAATGACTGTACAAGCTATTTATGTGGGAGATGAATACTATGCAGTTAGTGGTAGTGGCTATAGCCCGAAAGGAGAAATAAGCCTGATGGTTGATGGTAAACCTGGAATTCCCTTTCAGGATGGTTTACCTTCAGCTTTAGAAGAGTGTTTGGTAGCGGGAGTACTTTGTAATGACTCTCAGTTAAAGCAAACAGGAGAAGATTGGTCAGTGGTGGGAGATCCCACAGAAGGTGCATTACTTACCGTAGCAGCTAAAGCTAGTTTTAGCCAATCTGGTTTAGCAGCATTAAAACCACGACTAGATGGGATTCCTTTTGAGTCCGAGTATCAATACATGGCAACCTTGCATGATACTGCTTATCCTGTGATTTACGTTAAGGGATCGGTAGAGTCGGTAATGAGTCGCTGTACCCAAATGACCATTGTTGATGGTCAAGTAATTCCCCTGGAGGCGATGAAAATTGAACAAGCGGTAGAAACAATGGCAAAACAAGGGTTACGAGTGCTAGCCTTTGCCAAAAAAGAACCTATTTTTCATCAGCATTCCATAGATCATCAAGACATTGAAACAGATCTAATTTTTCTCGGATTACAGGGTATGATTGACCCGCCCCGTCCAGAAGCGATCGCTGCTGTCCATGCTTGTCAGGCTGCGGGAATCAACGTCAAAATGATTACTGGCGATCATATTGCCACTGCAAAAGCGATCGCAAAAAGAATGGGCATTCAAAAAGCAGGGCAGGTTTTAGCCTTTGAAGGCCAACAATTAAAGCAAATGGGCGACCATGAAATTACTCAATCGATTGAAGATGGAGTTGTTTTCGCTAGGGTTGCTCCTACCCAAAAACTGCAACTGGTGGAAGCACTCCAGTCTCAAGGGGAAATCGTGGCAATGACTGGAGATGGAGTCAATGATGCCCCTGCCCTGAAACAAGCAGATATTGGGATTGCTATGGGCAAAGGAGGAACAGAAGTAGCACGAGAGTCAGCTGATATGCTGCTTACAGATGATAATTTTGCCTCCATAGAAGCTGCAGTAGAAGAAGGACGCACAGTCTACCAAAACTTACAAAAAGCGATCGCTTTTCTTTTGCCTGTCAATGGTGGTGAATCCATGACCATTCTGATTAGTGCTTTACTAGCAAGAGATTTGCCGATTCTCTCCCTACAAGTACTTTGGCTCAATATGATCAACTCCATTACTATGACTGTTCCTCTGGCTTTTGAGCCCAAATCCCAGGGGATTATGCAACAGCCAGCGCGAAATCCCAATCAACCCCTACTCAACCGCAAATTATTCCGCAGAATTTTAGCTGTGTCGGTATTCAACTGGATTTTAATTTTCGGGATGTTTGAGTGGGCTAAATTGACAACGGGAGATATTGCAGTTGCTCGCACCATGGCAATTCAATCACTGGTTGCAGCAAGGGTAATCTATCTTACAAGTATCAGCCAATTAGGTATAAGTCTTGCCAACTATGTACGCCGTAGATCGACATCCATCACTAAAGCACCGATCTTAATACTGGGTATTGTGGCTGCTGCTATGTTACAAATTGTCTTTAGCCAGTGGGGCTTTATGAACGCGCTGTTTGAAACGGCACCATTAACCTTCAATCAGTGGCTTATCTGTCTACTGCCAATGCTTCCTATGATACCAATGGCAGTCTTAGCTCACTTTATCGATCCACTTTAAGGGACTTCCAATTAAAAAACCACAGAGGCGCAGAGAACACAGAGGATAGAGAGGTTTATTCATATCTTGCACCTGCACCCTAGGGACTGTTTTCAAACTATGGTGTAGGTTGGGTAGAACGAAGTGTAGACGCGACAGCGGCTTCTCGTGCCTCGCTCCGCGAGGAGCTGCGCTAACGCCGTCAGGCGTTCCCGAAGGGTAGAGTAACCCAACAAATCGAACGAAGAATGTTGGGTTACTCTTCGAGAAGCCCCTTCGGGTCTACGTTCCTCAAACGCCACTGACTATAACGGAGGGAACCTCCCTCCGGGTGAATCCTAAGCCCTTCGGGCACGGCAAAGCCGAACGGATACGCTGAGCGCAAAGCGCACGCTACGCGGTAAGCGTTCGCGGAGCGTGCGCTTTGCGCTTAGCTATGCCGTAGG
>JASJDS010000196.1 GCA_030065055.1 Calothrix sp. MO_192.B10 | reverse complement strand
CCCAGAGCGACTGTCGTCGTCGCGGTGAGTTAGTACGTTGGGCGGGTTCCCCGACTTGAAGTAACTAACGAACCCTTTAGGGGTTCTCTCGTCAATCCAAACTTCGACAAGCTCAGTTACCAATCTAAAATCCAAAATCCAAAATTGAATGACTGAGACTTGGGGAACAAAAAACAAATTTTTAGTTCCTAGTTATAGATTTGTTGAGCGAGGAAAAAGCAGACAGAATATGTAGTCTATTTTTCCTGACTCAACAAGTATGCACCAGATGTTTACAGTTACATTTAACTGAAAAATTAATTGTACCTTGGAGTTAGATTTCCAGGGAAATTAAGGGATGAAACTAACAGCTTAATGGTGCCCAGCAGCATTCATCATTAATAAATTAGCTGTTTCTTTAATTACTCTTTTGTTTTTCCAGTAGCCATTATGGGCATCACCAGGATTGTCACCACAATCTACTTGGTATTCCATAATTTCATCAGGAGCATTATACAACCGTCGAGTGCAAAAACCGAGAAGGTCGTCCACATCATAAAATACTTTCCACTTCACCTGATTGACGCGCTCAATCCCTATATGACTAGGGTCTAATAATTTATTCTCAGCTAGCATATCCACTAGTTTTTGTTTACGCATCACAAATAGAGGAAGTTGAGAAGCGGTGCTAGACAAAGACCCTAATTTTAATTCTTTTCTCTGTGCTTTCTGTCGCCATTTTTCAAAACGCTTACCATCCTCACCAAAATGTTCTTCACAGAATCCCGGTTGATGATTGCGAGCAAACAAGCCAAACAGAAAATCATGGCTGAGGGTCACACCCAAACTATGTCCAATCAGGTGAAGGCGAACATCTGTGGCTTCATGATAAGGCTCTAATTTTTTTAGAACTTGTCCATAAACGGCTTTACGGACTTCCCTTTCTCCATCCTCGGAAGAATAATAAATTACATCACCGAAACCACGGGTAATAATAGATTCTCGCAAACCAACTACTAATCGCCTTACCAAAGGTGTTAGTAGGGGAAAGTCCATACCCTGATTCCCAAACATGGGCATGGGAACATTACATGGGTGGGTGTCTCGGACTACTTCATCGTAGCAAACCCGCTGATTCACAAAATTTTGGGCGCGAGTCAGTCTTTGGTCAGGACGTATCTGGTATGAAGGTATGGTGGGGTTAATCGGTAACTCTTGTCCCCACTCAACCCCAATAAAACTTTCGGGAAAAACTTCAGATAGTTTTGGTTCTTCTTGGAGCAAAGCGTCCCAAAACTCCTGATACAGTTGAAAGGGAGATTTGGGAGCAGGATGGGGATTCATACCGTGAATAATTACCAGTACATTTACCGGTGTAGACATATTTTTCTCCTAAATTGCTAAATATGTAAGATACTCCATGAGTAGTAAAATTGACATCTGTTTTTCAGATTTATTCTCCGGGATGCTCCCATCTGAATTCCCCACACATCCCGTAGGGGCACGGCATCGATAACATAACCAAATCGCCAAAAACATTACACACGCCGTGCCCTCACCGATAACATAACCAAATCGCCAAAAACATTACACACGCCGTGCCCTCACTGATAACATAACCAAATCGCCAAAAGTATTACACAAACCTTGCCCTCACTGATAACATAACCAAATCGCCAAAAACATTACACACGCCGTGCCCTCACTGATAACATAACCAAATCGCCAAAAACATTACACACGCCGTGCCCTCACTGATAACATAACCAAATCGCCAAAAACATTACACAGACGGTGCCCTCACCGATAACATAACCAAATCGCCAAAAGTATTACACGCGCCGTGCCCTCACCGATAACATAACCAAATCGCCAAAAGTATTACACAGACGGTGCCCTCACCGATAACATAACTGTGCCCCCACCATGAATATTGGCATGGAGCGATCGCAAAACGGGAGCAACTGGGAAAATAATCGGTTGTTGGGCACGGCGACATGCAGCCAATGGCATCTGGTAAAGATTGTGGATGCCGTGCCCCTACAATGAATATTGGCATGGAGCGAGTGCCATACAATCCAAAATCCAAAAATGATGTTATCTTGTGGGGCTTGCTAGGGCAGAATATATAGCATGACCATTGAATCTAATTCCCACTCACCAAATTCCCAATCTATGACGGAGAATGACTTGCAACCCAATGACTTTGACGGTGCAAGTGACAACCTCCCAATGACAGAAAAGCTAGCTGCACAAGAGGCTTTAGCAGTAATTACTTCCCTCCAATCGAAAAAGAACACAAATACTATTAACCAACCCCGCTACCAACTGCAAGGGCAGACAGCAAATCCTGTCACCGTTACTCCTAGGGCATTATTGCTAACTATAGTAGCGATCGCCATGACTGTCACCGGTATGGCTATAAATAATTTTCTCCTGGGCATCATCGGTACAATAGCTACATTATTTTTATCCGTAGCAATATTGTTGCCTTGGCTCGAAAATATCGCATCAGAATGGTTTTCTGCCTACGAAGTCATACTTCTATTTGGTTTTTTGGGAGTTGTTATTGGCACTATTGGATTAGTACAATTTACAGGCTTGGGCAATATCCTCATGATTTTGGGGCGTAGAATTAATTGGGATGCCTCCGGAACCCTAGCAGAATGGTTTGGTGCTTTGGGACAAATTCTCATTGCCATCATTGCCGTTTATATTGCTTGGCGACAGTACATTATTTCCAAGGACTTAACCATTCAACAAAACCTACTCACTGTCCAACAAAACATCATTACCCAACAACAAACCATTGATTCTTACTTTCAAGGTATATCGGATCTAGTTTTAGATGAGGAAGGATTATTAGAAGATTGGCCCCAAGAACGCCTCTTAGCGGAAGGACGAACCGCTGCAATTCTTAGTAGTGTAGATGGGAGTGGTAAAGCCAAAATTCTCAGATTTTTATCCCGTTCTAAATTACTGACACCCTTACAACGAGATGGACACTTGGGAAGAGCAATTCTCGATGGTAGTGGTGGTTATGCAGAAGATAGGCTTGCAGGGGTACGGGTAATTGATTTGGGGGTAATGCTAGCAGGCGCGGATCTTTCACAAACTGACTTGCGGTGGACTGACTTAAGCGAAGCTAATTTTGTCCGGGCAAATCTCAGTGGTTGCGACTTAGTTAAAGCCAACCTATCCCGCGCTATTTTATATGAAGCCAATCTCAAAGGAGCTGATATTAATGCTACCCGTTTATTTTATGGTTCCGTGGAAACCGCATCTCCTCGCAGTCGTACCGAACCACCAAACTATGAAACGGGGGAGCATACTGGTGCAGTGGTAGAAAATGCGGATTTTAGTGATGTAAAAAGAATGTCTGAGTCTGCCCGTCACTACTGTTGTAGTTGGGGTGGTGAAAAAACCAGATCCACCATTCCTGGCGGTTGTGAAGGTATTCCCAATAAGTTGGGTAGATAAACCTCATCCATGTTGAAACCTGGAGTTTCTAATTATTCAGATGTGTCATTGCGACGTAAGGAAGCAATCCCAAAGTCACGTTATAAAACTACGGTTCTCAAGGTAGACGAGGTTTAGTTTCGGTTCTAGCGTACTTGTTATATCAACAGTCTTAAAAAGGGAACAGGGAACAGTAAGCTGTGTTTATTTCATTTGTTGCGAGGGGATTTAATACTTTTGACTTTTGACTTTTGACTTTTGACTTTTGACTTCCCCTCCCAGGGCACTCATATCATATTAAATGCAATTAGTCAAATATCGGTGAATTGAAGTCGTTCTGAAGCTAAAATCCAATTCAACGATAATAAGAGGGTTGTAGCTGTCGTTTTAGTAAGTTGCCATAAAATGCCCCTATTGTAATTTACACGAAATGACACAAAGAAATCAAGAGGCTAAAACCACGCAAATCCGTTAAATTAAATAAGAATCTATGTCAATAATTTTTAGTAAATAATTGTATGTTTTTAAAAAATAAAACAAAATATATCAATCAATAATTTTTAATTATATTATTACTCACGCAAAGACGCAAAGACGCAAAGTTTACCAGTATTTTATTAAGGGCATTGTTACAAAGAATTGGTGTAAAACTCTTCAAACCCTATAATAAGGGTAATTACTTAGGGTTATATAGAAAATTCTTTCAGTATAGTTATGTCATCTCGGCACTGGTTGATTGCCTATGGCTGTATTGCTCTATCTATAAGCAGTTGTAATATTAATAGCCTAAAATCACCAGGAGAAATTGCTCAACAAGCTAAAGAAAGCGTGGTTTTAATTTACTACCAAGATAAAGGGGGGCATGGTACAGGATTTGTCATACCAGGAAATAAAGAAACCTGCAACGTACTCACCGTGCGTCATGTAGTTCCACCCAGTGAAAAATTAAAACTGCAAACCCCTGACCAAAAAACCTGGAAAACTACTGATATCAAACGATTTCCCCAGCAAGATTTAGCCCTCGTTACCTTCAAGCCGGATGGTGGAAAATGCCCTTATAAAGCTCTGAATTTAGGTGATTCTGACAAGGTACGCCTAGGAGATGGGGTTTACATTATTGGTTTTCCCAGTAGTAGAAGACAACAGTTTGTCATTGGTAATGTATCATCAACTGACTCCCAAACCGATGGCTATGGAATTTCCTACAGTGCTACTACTGCTGGGGGGATGAGTGGGGGACCAGTGATGGATACAGCAGGGAAAGTGGTTGCAGTTCATGGGCGCACTGATGTGGAACTGACAAGATTAGCTGAATTAAAAGGTGAACCGCCACCACCACAGCAGCAGTCTACAAAAAGTTCTCAGCCACAAATTGGTGATGCGGTGGGGACATTTAAATGGGGTATTCCCATTAATGCTTATCGAAATAATGTAGCTAAAGTGCCTACCGAGTCAGAAAGGGCGGTAGATTTTTTGAATCAAGGTGATGATTTTTCAGCCTCCAAAAGCTACAAGAAAGCTATTGCGGCCTATGAAAAAGCTTTAGAACGCAAACCTGACTTGGAGAAAGCTTGGTATGGTAAAGGATTTGCCCTAGACGAATTGAAACGGTACGAAGACGCAATTGTGGCATATGACAAAGCAGTGCAATTTAAACCTGACTACCATCAAGCTTGGTATAACCGAGGCATTGCCCTCAGAAAATTAAAACGTTACAAAGAAGCAATTGTATCCTACGACAGAGCCATTGCCATCAAACCTGACTACCATCAAGCTTGGTATAACCGAGGTAATGCCCTAAGGAAATTAAAACGTTACGAAGATGCAATTGCATCCTACGACAAAGCCATTGCCATCAAACCTGACTACGATTACGCTTGGCATAACCGAGGTAGTACCCTAGACGACTTGAAACGGTACGAAGATGCCATTGCATCCTACGATAAAGCCATTGCCATTAAACCTGATGATCATGAAACTTGGTATAACCGAGGCAATTCACTCAGAAAATTAAAACGGTACGAAGAAGCAATTGCATCTTATGACAAAGCCATTGCCATCAAACCTGACTACGATTACGCTTGGAATAACCGAGGCTTTGCCCTAGAACAATTAAAACGGTACGAACAAGCACTGGAATCTTATAATAAAGCCATTAAATTTAACCCTAAAAACGAGACAGTAATTAATAATCGCCAGAATTTGTTGACTAAACTAGGGCGCTCAAATTGATCTAATTTCAAATTACAACTAATCTAAACCTCGTCTACCTTGAGAATCGTGGCTTTATAACACAGCTTTGGGATTGCTTCCTTACGTCGCAATGACACATCATAATTATGTCCGGTTAAACACTTATAATTAAATGTAGGTTGGGTAGAACGAAGTGAAACCCAACAGTAACAATATTTTTAGTAGTTGGATTACTCTACTCTTCGAGAAAGCTTCGCTTACGAGAAGCCCCTGCGCGTCTACGTACCTCAACCCAACCTACAACTACTCCTATCCCGCTCTAAGATTACCTATCTCTTTTTACCTCTTTCCTCTGCGCTCTCTGCGTCTCTGCGGTTTTTTTATCGGTAATCTTCTGCCGGGAAGGGAGTAATTTCAAATGACAAACAATCTAAACCTCGTTTACCTTGAAAACCGTGGTTTAATAACACAGCTTTGGGATTGCTTCCTTACGTCGCAATGACACATCAGAATAATTGGTGTTGCTGAATTGGAATATGAACTCGAAAAATCAGGTGATTTATGAAAATAATTTTACCAATGACAAGGGCGCAAGCCACAGCGCCCCTACAGTTGACTTATCAGTTCCTGTGGTAATACCAATTCAAATAATGTTTGCGACACATAAATTCTTCGTAAGGGCACGGCATCCACAATATTTTGGTGTATACAATTATCTTGCTGGTGCCGTGCCCCTACCCATCTGTCCCATTCTTTTTTCAAAATGGTATAATTTCGATGTTGGAAATCTCCTCAGGTATCTTAAACTCTTTTTCTCTGCGCCTCTGCGCCTCTGCGTGAGACAAATTCACATCTTGATTCAGCAACGCCGAATAATTAGAAACAGAATGAAGTTTCGCTTAACGATCGCTCTCATCAAGCAAATTTTCTATATTCACTGTTGAAATTTTACCATTAGAGGTGGTGATATTTCCATAACCTTGGTCAACAGAAGTACCATTCCTCAAAGCCTCTGTCATCGCTTTTAATGATTCATAGCCATCAGCACCAGGTTTGAGGGTCACCAAGAGATTGCAATTTTTGCTGTCAAGCCTAGTGATGGCACAAATCACCGATTGGTTTGGTGTGTTAGGGTCAGGACGATGACTAAACTCAACTAAACCATCTTGGCGAAAGTTTTCTAAACGATCAGTGATTTTATCACACCGTTTACGAGTATTCCAGCCATCCCCAAAAGTATTAACCATCCTCAACCAAGGCTTTTTCTTTTGGTTATTGCGATACATTACTGTCCACACTTCACCCCCCTTTTGGGTATCAGCTAGCAAAGCACAAGAAAAACGGGTGTTTGGGGGGAATATATCTGGGCGCCAACCTGTGAACTGGGCATATGCTAAGGCTAAACCAACAATACCCACAACAGCACCAATAATGCCTATAGTTAAATTTATTCCATCAAAAAGATGCTTTGTTTTAGACATCTAATCTACACTCACATCCACGTAAAGCAGTGATATCTTGAAGATACATGAGATAGAAAGCTAATTACGGAATGGTTTGTGAAGAAACTATGTAGAACTGTAAAATTACGGATATTATCTATTTCATCCATATATAACTACTCCTATCCCGCCCAAAGATTACTGATTAAAAAACCGCAGAGGCGCAGAGAACACAGAGGATAGAGAGGTTTAGGAGATAGGTAATCTTACACCGAGAAGGGAGTAGTCGCAATGATTCATATAGCGGTGGACAAAACGGTTAGGATATCCTAAAACGCTAATTTTACCAACGACAAGGGCGCAAGCCGCAGCGCCCCTACAGAAAAAATATGCCAGTTGCGTAAGTCCTGTACTGATTACTGATTACTGATTACTTATTACTTATTACTTATTACTTGTGACTGTTTTATCTTCCACAAGAAACTAGATAGCAAATTAGCTAAAATGTGAGCCACAATTGGTACTAAAAGATTGCCAGTGAACAAGGCACTATAGCCTAATAATAATCCCACAATTGTTGCCCAAACCACATAGGGCCATTGTTGGGAACCACTTAAATGTAAGACTCCAAAACACAAACTGGATAAAATCACCGCAAAGTGATTCATCCCTAATCCTGGTAGCATTACACCCCGGAATAGCAACTCTTCACTGAATCCCGGTAATAAACCCAACCAAATTAAATCTGGTAATACCAATGGTTTAAGGACAATTTCTAAATAGTAATCAGCACTTTTGCGATAAGCAGACCAATGTTGATAAGCTAAACCACTTAAACCTGTGATGCATAATCCCAAGCCTATACCCAGCCAAACATCTCTGGGATACCAACGCCAAGACATCAGGGGAATATTACCAATATGCAGCCATAATTTGGCAACTATCCATAAGAAGATAGCAGTTACCCCCATGGCTACTAAGACTTGGATACGGGTAAGGTATGGAATTTCTGGTTCTTGTTCTTGCTTTTCAACCACGGGAATTTAGGAGTTAGGAGTTAGGAGTTAGGAGTGGAGAAGAATTATTTTCATGTCCTCTTTCCCCTTTACCCGCCAATTGAAAATTGACAGAGTACTAGTTACTAATAACTAATTACTTAGCGACTGTAAAGGGTAGATAGCAGGATTGAGAGCAGATGGATTTATACCTGCTTTATGCGCCACCAATACACCCACAGCTTCTAAATAGGATCTCACCTGTATTGATTTGATTCCTAAGGGTTGGGGAGGAACTTGTATTTGGGTGTGATTCTCTTCCACGGTGAGGATTTGACATTGCCTCTGACTTAAGTTTAGCAAAGCACTACCTCCACAGGCAGTGGCTGGTACAATTACCGCGTCAACTCCATTTACCCAAATATCCTCAGTTTGAGTAAATGTACTAGTTTCTTTCACAATAAATTGGGGAGCTAGACTCAATCCCACCAATACGCTGGGTAAAAAAGTATACCCTAATTCTTCCGCTGCCGAACGGGGGGATAAATTTAGCTCTAGGGGTGGGGGCGAAAATGCAGGTGCATGGGCACAAGGTATGTGAAACTGTCGCACAATTAAATGGCTAATTACCGCTTCCGCACCAGCAATGGGGTCTACCCCTTGCCCTAAGCGGTAATTGTAATCCGCCTCAGCATCAATTTCATCGGGAAAACGGGCAACAACTGCGATCGCTTGGGCACCTGCTTTGTTAATTAATGTTTCTGCTCCCCGCAATAAGCTATCTGGATTGCCGATGGTTCCCCAGCTTGCTCCGGATAATGATGTACGTAATTCTACGTTAAGTGGTGCATCTGTAAGTACATAATCCGTGACCGATAAACCCAAGGTGGCTCTAGCTGCATCGGCGGCTTGTAGGTTTCGCAGGCGTAATTCTGGTTCTATTCCTTGGTCTAAAAGTAAACCAATTTTATTTTGATGTACTGGACGCAAACCCCAATTACCAGCAGCAAATTGATCGAGTCCATAACCTTCCACATACAGAGTATTGGGGAGATGCCAATAAAGACAAGCTCCATTGAGTACATTCGGATGGGTAATTAAGCGATCGCAAACCTGTGCTAAAATCCTCGCCACAGGAATTGCATCCCCAGCATAGCCACCAATGGATGCACCAATGCCAGTAGGAACGATGAGAATAGCGGTGTAAGGAACCATTTATCCAGCTAAACTATTTTGGATTTTGGATTTTGAGGACAGTGCGGTCTTGGGGAGCCAGCGTTGCGGACGGTAAGCCACTGCGGTGGTGAGGCAGTACGGTCTTGGGGTCTCCCCAAGTGGAGTAACTGCCGAAAGGGTTTCCCGGCATAAAGGAGGCAGTGCGGTGGACGGTAAGCCACTGCGGTGGACGGGTTCCCCGGCATAAAGCAAGTGGCGCAACCCGAAGGGGTTCCCCGGCATAAAGCAACTGCCGTCAAGTGGCACAACCCGTAGACGCGGAGCGGCTTCTCGCAGAGTAGGGGTTTCCCGCCGCAGACGACTGGCGTTGGTTTCTCCCATGAGCAACTGTCCGGGATTTTGGATTTTAGATTATGAGATTGAACCTGTAAACGAGGTTGTGACATACTCCTACACTTACCCGTAGGGATAATGTGTCTCCTCATCACCCCACCAACCACCAACTAACAACTAACAACTAACAACTAACAACTAACAACCCTTAAACAGCCGCACATCACTAGAGTCTACCTTGGTGAGTAAATTTTGAATTGTGTTCCCAGAAATAGGTTCTACCCAATCTGGTATAATTTCTGCCAGGGGTACTAAGACAAATGAGCGATCGCTCATCCGAGGATGGGGAATTTGCAGGGTAGGTGTATCTAAAATTAAATCTTCATAGAGCAATAAATCTAAATCTAATGTCCTTGGGCCCCAATGCTCTTGACGAACCCGACCAAATTTACTTTCAACATCTAGCAAGATTTCTAATAGTAATTGTGGTAATATCTCTACTCCTAGTAAGGCACAACCATTTAAATAATCTGGCTGTGGTGGGCCCACTGCTTTAGTTTGGTACCAACTAGACTGACCTTGAATTATAATTCCTGGTGTTTGAGATAATATTTCTAAAGCCCCTTCTAGGATTTCTAGGGAGTTACCTAAATTACTACCTAAGCCAATAGCACACCTATGAATACAACCTGCTTCTGTATGCGGAAATACATACTCCATAGACCATGTCTAATATTTTAATTTGGGGGAACAATAACTCAAAAATTTGTATCGCTAAATTTATGATAAGTTTTCTTGACATACTCCCACGAATAGAATACGTGGGATTCTGGGATACTGGCGTAGACCGCAGGCGAACCCGTCTTACATATACTCTCCCACCAGACAATGCCCTGCCTGGTTGGATTACTCCAAACAACCAGAACTGGTTTTCTTTCTTTAGGTCTGCCAGACTATTTGAACCCCGGATTTTACCCCTGACGGTTGCTGTTTTCCCAGTTAAACTGAGCAGACTACATCTGTTCGGTATGTTTGGTGTTTTACTCAACCAACTTCTGGTTGAAACCCCATACCCCAAGTGTGTTGTCAGATTTGCATATATTCTATCACGGCGGATAAATTCGCCCTGCGCTACATCCCACGCCTTAAGGACGTAGCCAGGTAAATTTTCAATCTTATTTACCTTACTACTCGTGGGTTTTGCGCCAAACTCTGTAAAATTACATAGAAAATACAATTTAACTATAGGAATCCGGTTTGATTTGTGAAATCACTCGTGATGGCAGGGAAGTCTGAACAGGGAACTCTTAACAGAAAGTTTACTGAGATTTTTAAGCGCAGGCTACGCCAACAACAATCAAATATGAGTCCTATATAAATATCTTTTAAAGATTCATGGGATATTATACTAACACAATGGTAGTGTGCTAGTCCTGATATTTCATGGTGATTAGTTAGCAACTACTTGGAGCGAGGGAACTACAGTGGCTAAGATTACCTCTTGGTTTAAGGGAATATCAACTAAATTGAACAAGCATCCTCAGGAAAAACCCGGATTAACAGCTAATGATCGCCAGGTGAATGAAAAATCTGCTCAGAAAAATTTAAAACCCAAAAAGCCAAGTAAAGGTAAGCAAATACTCAAGGGAATTGGGGGATTCTCATCAGGAGTGATGGATAAACTCCCAGGTAAGGGTAAACCACTTTACCGTCGTTATTGGTTGTGGGCTGGTTTAGGTGTGGGTGGTAGCATTTTTGCCATTAACTATGGCATATCTTCACTGGATAAAACTTTGCCAGATAAAGCAGCCTTAAATGCAGTGGTCAGGGAACAAACACTGACCATTAAAGCAGCTGATGGCAAAATTTTACAGCAGCAGGGAGAAGTCACCAGAGAACAACTCAAAATAGAAGAGATACCCAATACACTCAAACAGGCTTTTATCGCCTCAGAAGATAGAAGATTCCGGCAACATGGTGGTGTCGATCCCCAAGGGATTGCCAGAGCCGTATTAAATAACTTGCGATCGCAAAATGTGGTGCAAGGTGGCAGTACCATCACCCAGCAATTAGCCAGGATATTATTCCTCAAACAAGAGCGTACCATTCTGCGTAAGCTCAAGGAAGCTCGTCTAGCACAGAAAATGGAAGAGGAGTTAACCAAAGACGAGATTTTAGAGCGTTATTTGAATTTGGTATATTTAGGCTCCGGTGCTTATGGTGTAGCTGATGCCGCTTGGGTATACTTCAGTAAAAAAGTAAACCAACTTACCCTGGGAGAAATGGCAACCATTGCCGCCTTACCCCCCGCACCAAATAAATTTTCCCCCCAAGTAAGTATAGAAACTGCCACCAAGCGGAGAAATCTGGTATTGCAACGGATGGCAGAAGATAAACTTATTACCCCAGCCGAACAACAAAAAGCGATCGCAGAACCAATCACTCTCAAAGTTAGTCGCCCAAAACGGTGGGAAATAGAAGCTCCCTATTTTATTAGTTATATTCAGAAAGAGCTACCGAAATATGTGTCAGCCAAAGCATTAGGTGGTGGCTTGACAGTAGAAACATCCCTCAATTTAGAATGGCAAAAAGCAGCAGAAGAGGCAGTTGCGCGAACCCTGCGGAATGAAGGGCGTTGGCAAAGATTTAAACAAGCAGCCATAGTGGCTATTGAACCCCGCACCGGCGAAATTAAGGCAATGGTAGGGGGTAAGGATTTTGATAAAAATAAATTTAATCGCGTTACCCAAGCCCAAAGACAGCCAGGTTCAACCTTTAAAGGCTTTGTATACGCAGCAGCGATTGCCAGTGGTAAAAATCCCAATGATGGCTACCCGGATAAACCTTTGATTGTTGATGGTTACGAGCCGAAAAACTTTGATGAGAGCTTCCGGGGTTGGATTAGCATGAGAGATGCTCTCACCAAGTCTATTAATACAGTAGCCGTGAGAATTTTACTCAGAATCGGGTTTGAACCCACCATTGAGCTGGCTCAGAAAATGGGAATTAAATCGGAACTCAAACCCGTATATTCCTTAGCACTAGGTTCCAATGAAGTAAATTTACTGGAATTAACCAGTGCCTATGGAACCTTTGCTACCCAAGGACTACACACAGCACCCCACGGGATTAAGAAAATTTTTAACCGCCAAGGCAAGGTAATTTGGTCAGCAGACTTTAAACCCAAAAGGGCTTTAGATAAAGATAGTGCTGCCATTATGACTTGGATGCTGCGTAGAGTAGTGCGTAGCGGTACGGGAACCCCCGCTAATTTACCTCGTAGACCCGTAGCAGGGAAAACTGGCACTACTGATGAATCTAGGGATCTGTGGTTTGTAGGGTATATACCCCAGTTAGTAACCGGGGTATGGTTGGGTAATGATGATAACCGCAAAACCTGGGGTACTAGTGCTAGTGCTGCTATTGCTTGGCGTAGGTTTATGCGAGCAGTAACAAAAGAGATGGATGTGGAAAAGTTTCCCTCTCTTCCCAAGTTAAGGGGTCGTAAGGGTACGATTAAAGCAAAACCCATCAAGCCCAAACGCCTGATTAATCGTGCTATTCCCAAAAACAAAAATCGGGACGGAGATACTCAAGAAGATTCTAGAAATAGTAACCGGCGCAGTCGTCGTCGTAGAAGACGTAGATACCAACAATCTGAAGAAAATACTGTAAATAGAAGTACTAGAAGATATCGTCGTCGGCGTAGTCGCGTTAGAGACAACTCATCTTCATCTTCATCTACATCATCTCGTTCCCGTCGCCGCAGACGCAGAAGTGTAGAATCTAATCGTTCATCTGGTTCATCCAGTTCTCGTTCCACAACCAGAAGACGGGTTAGAACCAGAACCCCACAAAGACGTTCAGCACCAGTAAGAGTCAAAAAAACCACTCCTCCTGCACCACCTAAACCTAAACAACGTTCTTGGCGGGAAAGATTGAGACCTAGTCAGCCATCTGATTAGTATACAGCCGTTTTCATCTGAGTGAGGTACAATTCATATCGTTTTGAGGCAACTCAAGCTGGAGGCAAGAGACAGAAGAAGATGTACCTCATTTACTTGCAATCTGTTGTATGTTTTGAAAATATAGGACTCACATTTGATTTTTGAAAAATACGTAGGGTGTGTTACCGGCAAGAGTACGGCACCAACCACCGATTGTGACAGCTTTAGTCCTGAAAGAATTAAATCCCCTCGGTATGAATGGAACAAACAAGCCAAATCCTCTTCCCTTCTAGCTAGAAAATAGGGAGTGAAGGAGTGTAGACACGAAGTGGCTTCTCGTAGAGTAGGAGTGAGGGAATTATTTTCATGGCTTGGTTGTGGGATTTTCCCGTGGGGGACTAACTTGAAAATAGTTAATCAGCGCAAAGTTTGTAGGGGCGCATTGCGTGCTAACTTGAGGAGTTAGTCACCCCCGCATTTTCATGGCTTGGTTGTGGGATTTTCCCGTGGGGGACTGACTTGAAAGAGGGTGTGGGGTGTAGGGGAAAGAACTCTCTTTCATGCTTGGTGGTGAAAAATTTTTTCATTGGGACTACCTAGAAAATAGCTAGGAGGCGCGGAGTAGGGGCGCTGCGGCTTGCGCCCTTGAGATGTTAGATTTAGCCAGATGTTTGTACGCGCTAAGATTAGAAGGCAAATTTCATCCCCAAGTTAGATCAGAGTTTTCCGACTTTAGGTAAACACCGTTGTAGTTTATTAGAGTGTAAGTAATACTGCTCGGCGCATAAATTTTCAACTAAAAATTTGGCTGAGGAAAAAGGCTAAAAGTTTTTTCCTTTTTCCCCTCACCGAAAAGTATCAAAAGTGTGAGGGTTATACCAATCCAATGAAGCCCATCGAGTATCTCTTTCACAATCCCGGACATTTGTTCATGGGGGAAACCAACGCCAGTCGTCTGCGACGGGAAACCCCTACTCTGCGAGAAGCCGCTCCGCGTCTACGGGTTGCGCCACTTGCTTTATGCCGGGGCTCGCGCAGCGTATCCGCAGGATTCACCCTTTCGGCAGTTACTCCACTTGGGGAGACCCCAAGTGGAGTAACTGCCTCACCACCGCAGTGGCTTACCGTCCGCAACCTTGGCTCCCCAAGACCACAATGTCCTCAAAATCTAAAATCCACAATTGAATGACACAAATTTACCTACCGGATGAACCGAGAGTTTTCCTATGTCCAAGCGTTCTAAATATTTTGTTTTCACAACCCTATTGATATCTCTAGCTGTTTTGGTAGCATATCTTGCTTTGAATCGCAAGATACTCATAGCACCACAACAATTTACTCAAAATCAACCCCAGGAAACCATAAGACTGCAAAAACAGGCAAAACAAGAGTTTGATGCGGGTAAATATACCCAAGCTTTGGCTACCTTTCAACAAGTTTTAGAGAAATTCCAAAAAACTGGACAGCTACAAGGGGAAATTGCAACTCTTAATGATATTGGACAGATTTATGACAGCCAGGGAAATTACACCCAAGCTTTGAAGTATTATCAGCAGGCATTAGCAGCTGCTCAAAAAATTGGTGACAAGAATGGAGAAATTGAGTCTCTAGCTAATATTGGCTTAGTTTACTACAACCAGGGAAATACTGACAAAACCCTGGAATTATTTCAAAAAGCCTTATTAATGAGCCAACTAGATCGTAATAATTGGGGAAAAGCAAAAATTTTCCACAGAGTTGGTTCGTTGATGGAAGCCAAAAAACAACCCAACTTAGCGATCGCTTTTTACAAAAAATCGGCGAATTTAATCGCCGAAATCCGCCAAAATCTGCAAAAATCGCCGAAAATAGGAGATATACGCGGTTCCTACATCCAGAGATTTGACAATACCCCCCGCCGTCTAGCTAATTTGTTACTGAAGCAGAATCGCAATGTAGAAGCACATGCAGCGGCTGACTTAATGAAAGTCCAAGAATTAGAAACATATCTACATGGCGTTAAAAGCAAAAACCCTACTCTACAAAGGTTAGAATACTCCCCATCAGAGCAAAAATTAGTCCAAAAAGTGATTAAAGATTTGCAAAAAATGGTGGAGTTGGGTAAAGAATTAGATACACTGCAACAAATCCCCGTAGAAAAAAGAACTCCCCAACAAGAAAAACGGCGACAGGAAATTGAAACCATTCAAAAGGCTATTTTACAAGAATTTCTCATGTTTAGCGATCGCCCAGAAGTGGTGGCGCGTCTGCGAGAACTAAGCAAGAATACAGGGGGTGAAAATCTCAACCCCAAATTACTCCGGCGCTTACAAGATAATCTCAAACAACTGCAAGGGAAACCTGTTCTCCTCTACCCCCTAGTACTGGAAAATAGCCTAGAATTATTACTAGTTACCCCTTATACTCCTCCCATTCGCCATTCTGTACCAGTCAAGCGATCGCAACTAGAACGCACCATTACCGAATTTCGTACCGCATTACAAAATCCGGCTAAAGATGCCAAAAAACCAGCACAACAACTATATAAATGGCTAATTCAACCCATAGCACCTGCTATTGATTCCGCGAACGCTGAAACTATTATTTATGCACCAGATGGTAAGTTACGCTACATTCCCCTCCCTGCACTCCATAATGGTAAACAATGGCTGGTAGAGAAATATCGGGTAAATAATATTACAGCACTCAGCTTAACCGATCTCAACAAGCAACCCCAATCTTTAAAAATTTTAGCAGGGGCTTTTTCCGTAGGTAATTACAACATTAAAGTCGGCACTCGTACCGTCAAATATGGAGGATTACCCTTCGCGGAGAAAGAAGTTAAAAGTTTAACAGATTCTTTCCCTGGCTCAGAGAAATTACTTAATTCAGAATTCACCGAAAAAGAAACCATAAAACGTTTGAGTAATTATTCTGTCCTCCACTTTGCCACCCACGCAGCCTTTGTTACCGGCAATCCAGAAGACTCATTTGTTTTATTTGGAGATGGTGAACCAGCCAATTTAAATGATTTGCGTCTATGGAATTTGAACAATACGGATTTAGTAGTTTTAAGTGCTTGTGAAACTGGAGTGGGAGGGGAGTTAGGTAATGGCATCGAGATTTTGGGATTTGGCTATGTGATGGAAGAAGCAGGTGCAAGAGCAGTTATAGCTTCATTGTGGCAGGTATCTGATGAGGGAACCCAAGCATTAATGAATTCTTTCTATGCCACACTGCAACAACAAAAGCTTACCAAAGTCGCAGCTTTACAAAATGCTCAAATTTCATTAATTAACAATATTATCTATGAGCATCCCTACTATTGGGCAGGTTTTATTTTAATTGGGAATGGTTTGTAATAATATTTACTTGGACTAAAAAATAAACTCTCATCAAGCCCTGTGGATTCATCTGTGGAGAGTCAAAAATGCATCTATGTTTCAAGCCCCTCAATTCATCGATGAGATAATAATTATCAATTCTTCATTCGCTCATTCGCTCATTCCCCTTGACATGGTTTTTGTAAATATACTTATTGCTGTTGAGAGGGTATTTTTACAGGCTCTTAACAAAAATTTTAAATATATATATAGAAAATCATAGTAATGTACTTAAGTAGGGATTTTATAGATTTTCTCGATCTGGTGAGGTACACATTTGCAGCTAAAAACTTAGCAATTTTGGCTGTTGATGTATATCATTTGAATAGGAATGCCTATGTTTGTGTATTCGCAATAAATTAGGTTTGCAGTTAATTTATCATCAGCCAAACTCATCTACTATAATGCATCTATTAACTCTATTCTGGGGACTTGAGAACTTCTAACTTCCAATTCCTAGATGGGGAAAAATAATTGATATTAAATATTTAATATTTGACTGTATTTAATTAAAAAAGTGAGACTGACACAAAAGTTAGCTATAAAAAATCAATGTATATACATAGAGACTTTAAGATATTTTTTCCTAATACACTGGGCACGGAAATAAGCAGACCATTTACAAAAAGTCAAAGTGAGGAAACACAGTACTGTTGAATGGGTGACTGACGCGCAGTGGTACTAGTTGCTTGATATCTCTGTTACAGCTAATGCTGCGCTCCGCGTACCGCTAGGTTGTCCGCAGGACTTACAGACATTGTTAGGAATTTGGTCTATTTTCCTTGTGCCACATAGGTTTGAGGCTTATTTTTTACTCAAAAATATTCAAGTTTCGATAGTTATATTGCTTTCAAATTGAATATTTCCAACACCTATTTAATTCTCTTTTTAGAGCTTCAGTATTTATATATGAGTGAATCAAATTCTGGATCTTATAGATTTGTTAATCAAGAGCAATCATTGTCTGTATTAAATCAAGCAAGTAAGCACGCTGCTAATGGTTGTCTACAACTATTTACTGCTTCCCATTACTGGTATTTATATTTAGAGCATGGAAAGCTAATTTATGTTTGTAGTTCGGACGGAATGTTTGAATTAATTTATAGAAAATTGCAGCAACTGAGTCAAGAGATAGCCCGTGTTTTTCAAAATGTTTATCAAGGGTTGAAGGAGAGCTTTTCAGATTCTTTTGAAAAACAATCTTTAGTATATTTAGACTATTGGGCTATTTGTTGGTTGGTGAATCATAAATTAATTAGTGATGTGCAAGCAGGGATAATTATTGGAGAATTAGCTTTAGAGATATTCCCATTATTGTTAAAAATAGAATCAGGTTTTTATCGACTCTCTCATGGCAGTATTTTGCATAAGATGCCTAGGTTTTGTCATCTAGATATAAGGTTCATAATTTCCCGCTCTTTCAATTCTTCAATTAATCAGAATAACATAGATTTATCAGTGATTTTAGAGCATACTTTTAAAGATTTCTATGAAGAGCAGCACCCCCAAGAAACTAATGTTCAACCAATATCCTCAGTAAATCACAATAGTAAGATTGCAGATACAAATGATGAACTTGCTCATCATCGCCAGGATATTTTCCATAATTCCCCGCCTCATAAGCTCTATAAGATCATTTGTATAGATGATAGTCCAACTATGTTGCATATAATCAAGAGTTTTTTGGATGAAGAATTTTTTGCAGTGGAATTAGTGGATGAGCCTTTAAAATCTTTGATGCAAATTATTCGTACAAAGCCAGATTTAATTTTATTAGATATATATATGCCAAACTTAGATGGCTATCAATTATGTTCTTGGATACGTAGAAATTCAGATTTCAAGAACACACCAGTAATTATGGTGACAGGGAAAACTGGATTTATTAATAGAGCTAAGGCGAAGCTTGTGGGAGCAACTGGTTATTTGACTAAGCCATTTACACAGGAACAATTACTAGAAATATTGATGAAACATTTGTCTTAAAGGTGGTTGGGTAGATTGATTTATAGATGGAGACACTGATAAATAATAACTATAATAATTCTTGCCCTTGAACTCAATTTATCTATTAATTTATCCATGAACTGTTTTGTAGAAGCTTTACTATGCAAAGCTTCTACATTTTAGCGAGTCAGAAGGTAAAAATTTGAATTTTACGGAACCTATAGACATGGAGATGTATCAAAATTTAGTATGGGGAAGAACGAACTACTTGCGATAGTGAGATAGTGCGTTTCCCTAGGATCAGGGTTTCTCAAAGTAGAGTAATATCATGTGCGGATGAATACTTATACCTCACCCGCCTGGGTTAACCTCTCTTTATTTAAACCCCGTCCTTAAGGACGAGGTCTTATTTAAGGAGAGGGTAAGAGAGGGTTGGGGTGAGCCAAGTAGGAATTATAAGTAATTAAGCAAACATGATATAACTACCATACCTCTTTGATATCTACAAGAGTTATAACCACATATTAATCGGTATCAAGTTCCTCCATTTATCGATGGGTAAACTGCCATCAATTACATAAATTGTCTCAATTAACTGCAACTAAATTATGAACTATTCGACTTTCAATAAACTTGGCTTTCTAACCACCTTAACTACCATCAGTTGTATCTTATCTATGGGGATTATTCCTCCTGTAAATGCTAGCAGTTTACAGAAATTTGATGGAATCACATCACAGCAATTTACATGTATGAAGAATAGACGAATTCAAACCTTATTAGGTACATATAGAGGTGAAGTCAAGGGCAAAAATAATGGTAAAATCACCATCAGCAAAAATTCCTTGTGGAGTTCCAAGAGAAGGAGAGTAGCAGATTTAACATTTAAGTTCAATCCATCCACTCAAAAATTAGTATTAAAGTTGCACAAGTTTTATGAATTGGGAGGAGATGAAGAGGTTTTTTGGAATTATGCTAACCAGTATGTGATTGATCCATGTCGTCAGTAGCCTGCCTATAGTAGTAGGTTTTTGATAAACATAACCGTGGCATAGAACTGGAAGTCAATATTTTTCTTCTTGCTAAACCCGTGTCCTTCGTCCTTTGCCATTAAATACCAAACAGGCACATTATTCTGGCGTACAGTGGCAACTATCTGTTCTGCTTCATTCAAAGGTACGCGGGGATCGTTCTTGCCATGAATCACAAATAATGGTTTTTTAATCTTCTTGGCATTGGTAACGGGGGAAATATTCAGCAAAAATTGACGCATTTTAGGATCACGTTCATCTCCATATTCTACCCGACGTAAATCTCGTCGATAGCCTTCAGTATTTTCTAGGAAGGTGACAAAATTAGAGATACCAACAATATCAATGGCTGCACGGATGCGATCGCTATATTTTGTTGCTACAGCTAAGGACATATAACCACCATAGCTACCCCCTGTAACTAAAATTCTGTCTCGATCTAAGTCTGGTTGGGTGGCTATCCAGTTGAGCAGTGCATCAATGTCTTTCACTGAATCTTCCCGTTTATAACCATTATCCAAGGTGAGAAAAGTCTTACCATATCCAGAAGAACCCCGGACATTGGGAAATAGTAGGGCGACTCCTAACTCATTCAGGTAGTAATTATTACGCCCTAAGAAGCCGGGACGAAATTGCGCTTCTGGACCACCATGAATATTAATGATCACTGGACGCTTACCTGTAAATTTACTGGGAGGGCGGTAGAGAAAACCAGAAATAGTTTTACCATCAAAACTTTTCCAGCGTACTATTTTTGGCTCGGAAAAATTGTTGGTATTTAAACCACCAGTTTCGCTGGCTGTCCACCTTTCTACTTGATTAGTACGGATATTCACTGAGTAAATATCTGCTGTAGAACGGGCAGAGGTGAGAGTAAAGCCTAAATCTTGATTATTTTTGTGCCAACCAATACGATATACCTGCCCTACAGGTAGCTTGGGCAATGGTTTTTCCTTACCAGTAGCCGTGTCTAGTAAGTGCAAAACGCTTGCTCCATCTTCATTGGTGACAAAAGCAAGATGTTTACCATCATCAGATAAGTCTAAATTTTCTACATCCCACTGGATATTAGTAGTCAGATATGTGTGTTTGAAGGTAGCTAAATCTACATATGCAAGTCGAGAAAATTCGGAATCGCGATCGCTAATAACGTATAAGCCTTTGCCATCTTTGGTAAATATGGCAGCTTGATAGGAGACTTTTTCTTTGCCATCCTTGGGTGTCAGCAATTTCTTTGCCCCTGATTGGGTATCTACCAGCCAGATATAGCTCTCATTCACAGAAATATACTCTATGATCGCAACTTTTCCATCGTCTGGCGACCAATCTAAAGCACCCCAGCCTCCTCCTTTCACCTCCATTAACAAGCGATCGCTAGAGGAATTTTTGGGATCTATAATATAAAAATCTGCATCCTTGCCCGTGCGTCGGGTGGAAGTGTAAATCATGCGATCACCGCCCTTTGACCACAAGCCCCGGCTATTTTTAGACTTGCCATCTGTCAATAAAGTTACTTTACCTGTGGCAACATCGTAGCGATAATTTTGGTTAAATTCATTACCACCAGTATCTTTACTAAACACAAAGTAATCCCCTTGAGTGGGCTGAAAAGTTGCTCCTTTAACCCGTTCTGGGAAAAATGTCATTTGCTGACGAGCACCCAGAGGAGACTTCACTAAATGAGTTTGAGCCGTATCCCCAAACCTAGTGGAGATCAACATTTCTCGCCGGGTCGGATGCCAACTAGAAAGGCCTGCTCCCCGAAAATTAGTGTAGCGCTCAACAGTATTCGCCAAAGTAGAAGGAATTGGAGGAATACCTTCTACCACCAGGTTATCTCCAGGGGTAATATGAGAAACTTCTGCTGTTACCATTAATACAGGTAGTAAGACAACTGCGATCGCGGCAAGGAGGAAACTAGAGATAAATCGCATTCCCCTATGATGCAAAGCTTGATTTAAGTAATTCAATCTGAAAAAACGTAAAATTGGTACCAAACTACTATATACTCCTAACTTGCACCATTCTCAACTAGGCCAAATGTCCGCCTAGGAATAAGATCATGTATAAGTAAGGCTGATTTCTAGACTTTGAAGTTTGTAAAATCTTGCACTTTGAAAAATGGCGCGATCAGTTATCATAATGAACGTATGCGTCAGTTCAGCCAAATAACTGATTTAGTCGTACAAAAGTGAAAACTGGTTGATTGTTCAACTATAACGTTGACTATATTAAAAGTCACAAAAGTAATTCTTGCACTTGTTCAATGTCTGTTCCTATTGGCTGAACCAAACGCTGTTTGTTGAGACTGAACGCGATCATCATGACTATTTACATTGGAAACCTTTCCTACCAAGCTACTGAAGACGATTTGAGAACTGTATTTACAGATTATGGAAAGGTTAAGAGAGTAGTTTTACCCAGAGATAGGGAAACAGACCGCATGCGAGGCTTTGCTTTTGTAGAAATGGAAGAAGATGACCAAGAAGAGGCAGCAATTGAACAATTAGATGGTGCAGAATGGATGGGTCGTCAAATTAGAGTTAATAAAGCCAAGCCAAAAGAGAATAATAGACGCTAGGAGGCGTGGTAACAAACAGTTGTATTAGAAAGGATCGGAATAATTTCCATAAATAATAATCTGCCGTTTTCTAGTCATACCTAGGCTCCCATGCTTCTATGGACTAGAAACAATTGCGAGGCGTTACTATTAAATAATTTTCTTACCAAACCTTTTCAAATATCTCCAAATATCCACAAGAGAAATGTTAAGGTTTAGAGAGGTTATTGACTAAAGCGTATGTCTCCCCAAAACAAGCAGCAGAACATTATGGAGTCAGTATTACCACCCTTAGAAGATGGGATAAAGAAGCTAAATTGTGCTAATATAGCCAGAGTTAGTAACTT